>NZ_CP094535.1 GCF_022811645.1 Hymenobacter monticola
TGTCGGGGCCTCAGCCCTTCGAGGCATCGTCAATGCCAGAAGTGGGTATAAACCATTTCCACTTCCAGCTTAGCCGTCTCCGATTGCTGGAGGAAAGTAAAAAGATGCCGGTCCTCCTCCGAGGCCCGCTGGTAGTCGGCATTATGACGCGAGAGTAGCACCTGGTCTAGTCCTGCTGGGGCCGGTTCCAGGGTGATGGGCGTTGCAGAGGACACTTCGTTTCCGGATAGTATGCCTTCCGTTAATTCGATGCCCGTGACGGTCAACAATATCGGCGGCACGGGCTGGTGCCGAGAAACCACTTCGAAGATATCCGGCACGAGCGGATAAAAGGCCCAAATTACCCGCCACTCATTTTGCACCCAATGGGTCTGTAACGGCACGGCTTCGGTCAGGACAATGCTTTGCCCCTTTCGCGTTAACCCCAGCAATTTCGTACCCAGCGCTGCACGCTGCTGCCGGAGCTGGGCCAGATAGGCTGCCGAGCGCATCACGACGGCTTCGTCTAAAAAAAGCAGGTTCAGCAGATTTATCAGCGGCTGCACATGATGGCGCAGCATGACTCCGCCGTGGCTGTAATGGGCCGGATGGGCGGCCAGATTACGTAATTCACGTGCATGGTTTAGCGGGTATTCGAACTGCCGGGCTTTGCAAGGCTCCAGCTGGGCCAACTCGTCAATCAGCTTCTGCAGGTGCTTGGCGCGCTGCCGGCCCGCAGAGGTAGTGGTAGTAAGGGCGATACCTACCTGGCCACACCGCAGCTTGACCGCCATTTCTATCAGAAATAGTAGCTTGGTAATGGCCTCATCGTAGAGCGGATAATGGTGCCAGGCTTGGGCCATTAGCTGGCTTGCGGTGGCGTAGGCTCGCACGATATCCTCCGGCACACCGGCGTGAAAGCGCGCTTCGAACACATGCCGCTGTACATAGTCCTCCCGGGTTTTAATGCCGAAAACTTCCCAAATCTCATCCGGCTGATACCAGTCTTTCATCGCGTTAAGCGGGCATTGGGGCGGGCGTTCAGGCGGCTGCCCCAACGCCCGCCCCGGCCTGTTTTAGTGCACGAACTGCTTCCAGTGCTCCTCCGAAACGATGCTGATACCGGTGCCTTTCTCCCGGAGCTGCACGGCCTTCTCAATCTTGCGGCCGTGGCTGGTGTTAATCCAGTCCCGGCTGGCGAATACCCCGATGACGACGTAGTTGGTGGTCTTGGTGGGCGCTGAATCCGTGGGCAGGCCACCCAGGGCGGTAATGGCTTCGAAAACGGCCGTCCGGGCCCCGTAGGCAAACTTGCCGGTCACCACAAACTGCTGGTTCGCGAACAGCAGCGGGTGCGGCTGGGGCATGCACAACGGCAGCGAGGTCGACAGGTTCTCGGCCATTGGCAGTGGCGGCTCCTGGCTAAAGCCGCAGAGCGCCTCCATCACGTCTTTGAGCTCCGCGCGCTCTTCCGCATCGCAGACCCCGTCGGCGAAAATGCGCTCAATGCGCTGCAGCACATCGGTGAAGGGCCACACCGGTTCGGCGGGCGCGTGCTTGCGCACCCATTCGGCGAAGAAAACGGCTTCGTTTTCGTTCACTTCGCCGTCGGCCAGAATGCCGGTGCAGATGCCGACGAGCTGGTCCACGGCCTTGGCCGTGTTGTTGGCCCGATGGAACAGCCGCACGGGCTGGCCGTGGGCATCACTAGGGGTAGGTTGAGGCGCCATACAGAGAAAAAAGGTGGAATAGTGGAGGTGAAAGATAAGCGGTTACGGGCGTTTAAGAAGGCAGTTAGCGCGCACTTTCTTGGGGAATATCTGCTTCCTGCACGGACAGGACCGGTCGCAGCGTTTGCAGAAAGGTGGCCGCGCCCGCGAAGTCAAAGTAGCGCTCCTGCAACACGGCGGCCTGGTGGCGGACCGGCAACGATGCAGCCCACTTGGCAAAGTCCAGCAAGCCGGGGTTTTCGCCAATAGCCGTCAGCAGATGGCCCTCCACGTCCAGCGCATAGAGCTGCAGCTGCGCCAGTAAATCCGGCAACAGGACAGCCGACAGGGTCAGGGTGAAGCTGCTGGTGGGGTCGTCATACTCGTAGGGCACGGTTACATCCAAGCAGTTGAGCAGGAAGGCCAGGCTGCGGTTAATCTTCGTGCTGGTGAAGGTGTAGAGCACGAGTTTCGCTTCTTTGACAAGCACGGGCCGTTCGTGCCGGGCCTCGACCAAGCCAAAGCGGGCAAACTCCTGGCGCAGCTCCCGCAGCTCCTGCTGGCTCGCCGCGTCCAGCTCGGAATGCGGGGAATTGCTGATGAGCAGCTGCAACATTTTCTCCCGCACTTTGACGTCGACCGCGCCGCCGCCGCCCAGGAAGATGGGCCGCTTGCCGTCGTGGGCCGGCACGACTTCGATTTTCTTCGCGGGCTCGTCGACGTACTTGATTTTCCAGATGCGGGCGGCCAGCAGCAGGTTCTCGTTTTCCCGCACCTGGGGCGTGAGCGGAATCTCCCCGATGGTTTTGCCCGCGTGCTGCACCTTGAAGGCGGGCTCGGTTTTGAAGACGCTGTAGAAGTCGCGGGAATTGACCGTGTACTCGCCCTCCACTCCGATAATCAGTTCCGGGCCGATGCGCTCCAGCCAGTTGATGCGCTGCAGCTCGGCCAGAATCTCGGCGATGTCTTCGGCCGGAATGGTAGTGAACGCTGCGTTAGCCCGCAGCCGGGCCACCAGCTCGTTCTCGGGGCAGCCCGACAGCTGCTTGACAATCGAGAGGGCCTGGTGCAGCAGCAAATCGTAGGGCTGGGTGGCCGTGCGCAGGGGCTCCACGAAACCTTCACCGTAGAGTAGCCAGCAGGCCAGCGACTGCAGCAAACTCCAGGGCTTAGTAGCGTAAAGTAGCAGGTGGCTTTGCTCGCCCTCGCGGCGGCCGCTGCGGCCCACGCGCTGGATGAGCGAAGCAATGGAGTGCGCCGCGTCCACTTGTACGACTTTGTCCACCGAGCCGATGTCGATGCCCAGCTCCAGCGTGGAGGTGCACGCAATGCAGAAGGGCTGGCGCTGGTTGTGCTTGGCGAAGTGCTCGACGTATTCGCGCACTTCCTTGTCCACCGAGGAGTGGTGCGAGAAGTATTTGTCGTGGCCGCCCACCCGGTCGGCAATCTGCCGCAGCTTGACGGCGATGACCTCGGCCAAGCCCCGGCTGTTGGGGAAAATGAGCACCTTGCTGGTGCTCGTCTGCTTGTACAGGTCTTTTAACAAAGCCAACGGCAGGTCGCTGCCGTCGTCCTCCGCGCTGAAGTACCGGAACGAAGTCAGCATGTCCTTGCTGGCCCGGTCGAGCAGCACCTTGGTGCGCTCCTCGTGACCAGTAAAGCGCTTGGCTTCCGCGTAGTCACCGATAGTGGCCGACAGGCCGACGATGGCGAAGGACCGGGCTGCCGTGACGGCTTCAAGCCGGGAGAGCAGGGACTTTAAGTGAATGCCCCGGTCGGTGCCCAGAAAGGAGTGGATTTCGTCAATCACCACGTACTGCAGCTGGGCAAACAGGGCGGGCACGCTGTAGGGCGCGTTGACGAACATGGCCTCCAGCGACTCGGGTGTGATGAGCACGATGCCCTCGGGCTGCTGCACGAGCTTCTTCTTCTCGGTCCGGCTCGCCTCGCCGTGCCACTTGGTCACCTTCACGTCCAGGTACTTGCAGAGCTGTTCGACGCGGTGGAACTGGTCGTTGATGAGGGCAATCAGCGGGGATAAATAGAGCACCCGCACGCCGGGCTGCCGGAAGTCTACCTTCGAGAGAATCGGCAGAAACGCGGCCTCCGTCTTGCCGGAGGCCGTGCGCGAGGCCAGGATGTAGTTGTCGTCGGTGGCCAGGATGTGCTGAATAGCGGCGGCCTGGATGGGGCGCAGCGATTCCCAGCGCTGGTCACGCACGTAGCGGCGGATGGGCTCGGCGAGCAGGTCGAAGGACATTAGAGCACCTCGATGCTATCGACCAGGCTATCGACCGCCGACTCATTGGGCCGCTCGTCGCGGATTTCAATGTCACCGAACAGACGCTGCTTGTCCAGGCCCGGGTTCTGGCGCAAAAGGCTCAGGATGTTGAGAAAGTCGCGGATGACCTCGCGCGGGGTGAGAAACTCGCTGGCCCCGGGCTTGTTGAACATCTCCTCCATAAAGGACTGGATGTCAGCGGCCGTCACATCGAGCTGGGTTTTGTAGTTGAAGTCGAAGATTTCCTTGAGTTTCTGCAGCAGCACGAACACCTCGTTGTGCGTCAGCGGCAGCAGGCGTATAACGGGCTGGGCAAAGTCGCGCACACCGGCCGTTTCAAACTTGTTGGTTTCGAGGCGGGACTTCAGCGCCTGGTAGCTGAACAGGCCCCGGCGGTCATTTTCGAGCACTTCGCGGGTGCCGGCAAAGTTGAGGAAGAAATTGCTGACCTTACCTTGGAAGCAGTCGTTGTAGATGGTGAGAATCTTCTCGTAGTTCTTCTCCCGCATCACGGCGGTGGAGATTTTATACAGGTTGATGGCTTCATCCAGGTTAATCATGAACCCGCTGTAGCCCATGCTCACGAACAACCGGCAGAAGTTCTTGAGCATGTCGTAGTAGTTCAGGTCGTTGATGATTTCGCGCACGCCCAGGTCCTGTCGGGCCTCGGTTTTGGTGCGGTACTCGCCTTTGAGCCACTTGAGCGCGTTGCGCCGCAACAGGTCGTTGTCGGTCACGTAGCCCTCGTAATATTTGAGCACGACCATGCCGAAATCGAAGCCCCCCACGTCGGTCAGTTCCTGGATGGTTTGCATGATGGCGGCCTGAATCCGGGGCAGGTGCTGCGGCTCGCGGATGTCGCCCAGCGCCAGGCCCTGCTCCTGCGCCGTTTTGGTGATGACCTGCTCAATCCACTTCTCCAGCAGCGTGGCCAGCGCCCCGCCCTCGGGCTTGGTCTGGATGGCGATGTTGTCCATAATGGACGAGTAGAGGGCTACGCCCTTGCCGTCGTTGGCGTACAGGCGGTTATCGGGCGTGAAGTCGGCGTTGGCCACCACGAACTTCTGCTTCAGGGCCACGGTGTTGAGCAGGTGCAGCATGAACGACTTGCCCGAGCCGAAATCGCCAATCCAGAACTTGACCATGCTGTGGCCATTCTTCACATCGTCGAGGGCCTTCACGAACGCTTCAATCTCGGGCGAGCGGCCCACCGTGATGTGCTGCACGCCTACCTTGGGCACGACACCGCCGAGCAGGGAGTTAATGATGGCCGTGGCCTCTTTGGGCTTGATGTTGTCTAGCATGGGGTCGCCAGTTGCTGGTAGTAGGATGCGTAAATGGTATAGGTGTCGCCGTCTTCTTCAATCAGCACGTCGTCCAGCTGCTCGTAGCATTGCTCGTTAATGCTGTCGATGAGCTGGTTGCGCAGGGCCCCGTGCTGCCGGGCAAACGCTTCCACTTCGGCCTGCGGCAGCATCAGCGCCTGCTCGCCAAAGCGGGCCAGCAGGGCCTGTTGGGTAGCACTCAGCCCCCAGGCAGCGGCAAACGCGCCGCTGGTAGTCGTAGTGGGCACGGCGGGTGCCGGGGCCGGAGCTGCCACGGTTAACTGAATCTCCTCATCCGGCTGGGTTTCCGATACTGCCGGAACTGCCACGGGGTTGGGTACGGGGGCCACAGCCGGCTCCGGCTCGTCCTGGAGGTACTCGTTGAGCAGTTCCACCGTGCCGGCGTGCTGGTGCTGCACTGCGCGGATGGCACCCAGGTCGAGCTCGATTTTGCGCCGCTGCCGCGCGTACACCGCCGGCACCTGGGCCAGGGCCTGCGCCAGGTCCTTGTCCTGCACTAGCTGACTGACCAATGCCTCAAACCGCTGCAGCTGGTCGGGCTGCGGAAACAGGCTTTTCTGGATGGTTTTGGCCAGGGGCTTGCTGTTGATGGTGACCGAGTTCAGGTCGTGGTACACGTACTGCACGTAGAACCGCAGGGCGTGTTCGCGGTCGTACTTGGCCACGAGCTTGGAGGCTTCGAAAAAGATGTTTTCCAGGGCCGGGTTGCGGGCGTTGCGCTGTCCCAATTGGTTTACGCCCGCCACGAAGGCGGCACTTGTGCTGGGACTGAGCGCTTCGGCGAGCTGGTCCAGCTGCTGCTTCCAGCGGGTCACGTTTTGCAGGTTTAGCGCCAGCTCCGTGGCTTCGTCGGGGGCGTGGATGCTGGTAACCAGACCGGGCAACAGGGCATCCAGGGGCGGGCCCAGCTGTTTTTCCAGTTCGGCTGCCAGGGCCGCGTCCATCCCGGAGAATTCTGCCGCCAGCTTGCGCTTGTTGCCGTAGGCCTCGCGCACTACGTTTTCGCAGCGCCGGAAAATAGTCGAATATATCGTGGCCTCGATTTGCTCCTGCAGGTAGCGCTCGTCGTAGTCGTTCCAGCTATGGCCGTAGGGGTTTGGTGCGGCGCGGCGCCCACGCAGCGCCTCCTGCTGGGCCGCGCTCACGACCTGCGCCAGCGAAGCGCCCGTGGATTGCAGGGCCGTTTCCAAAGCAGGCAACACCTGCAGGTAGAGACGCATGGTGGCCAGGCAGCAGCCTTTGATGGCGATGAAGACGTTTTGCGGCGGCCAGAATTTATCCAGCCACTCCACTTGCTGCGCCGTTAAGCCGAGCTTTTTACGGTACTTTGTGCCCAGCCGCGGCATATAGTAGTCGTAGTCGGGCGGCGTGTCGCCGGCGGCGGGCGCTGTGGCCACGGGACGAGCGGGTTCCGGAGTCGTTACCTGAAAGTGCAGGGGCACGTCCGGCCCGGTTATGTCAATAATCATGGCATCCGGCTTAGGCGCAACGACGGTAGGAGGAGCAGCAGTCCGAGCAATCGGGACGTGAACCGGCCGGGCAGCCGCCGGGGCAGAAGCTGGGGTGGACGGCCGAGCCGCTGCTATTGTTGGTTGAGGTGCCGCAGGGGCAGGTGACGGCTTGACTGGCGTTGCCGCCCCGTGCTTTTTGGGGCCGACGAACCAGGTGGTCAGCAGCGCGACCGGCCAGAGGAAGAGCGCAAAAAGCCCCCAGCCAATCATTGAACGCCCCCGCTGGTGAGCGCGAATCAGGCAGATAACGATTGTGCTGAGGAAGAATACGGTAATCGTATTGGAAGACATGGGAAAGGAAACAGTGGGTAGCCTGCTGCAAAAGGAATCCCAAGCTACGCCAGCCTAAGTAATTCTTTCCTATAATCAAGTAGTTTAATAAATGCCGGCCATAGGCAGGCATCACGCAATGGCTGTTGACCATAGCGAGGTGGGCCAGGCCGTAAATGAATGTTGTGGAATTGAATAGCCCTTGTGCACTAACAAGTTTGGGTTGGGGCATACTGCGCGTACCGCGTCGAGCTTATCGGTGTGATTATAGGCCAGTAAGAAGCACTGCAGGGACCTGGTGAAAGAGCTTCAAGGAAGCACAATATGGACCTACTCTCCTACTTCATGCTCGCGCGAACGACTGCTTTTCAATTCATCCTTTAAGTGTCGGGCAGAGAGCGTTAATCTAATTAAATGAACGTATTTTGTGTATTAATCAAATAAAATAAACATTTCAGCCTAGGCAGGGCATCTTAATGGAAAAAAATGTGCGTTGGCCCCTTCTAGTATTTGGTACCTCTGACCCGGCGTTGAACCGGCAGATTCGGGTCGCTCGCCAGCGTGGCGGGTTGCGCGAAATAGCCCCTCGTATCTATTCCTCGGATTTGACTAACGCGCCCGAAGTACTGATTCGTAAGAACTGGCTGCCGGTGGTGCAGCACCTGTTTCCGGGGGCGCTTATCAGCCACCGCTCGCACCTGGAGGGCCAGCCCACGGCCGATGGGCACTTGTTTCTGACCTATAAGTATACCCGCAACGTGGAGTTGCCAGGGCTTGTGGTGCATCTGCTGGAAGGGCCCGACCCGTTGCCCAGCGACGCGCCCTTCGGCGATGGCACGTTGCTGTTTGCTTCGGAAGCCCGGGGCCTGTTGGAAAACCTGCAGCCGGCCCGCGTCCGCAAAGGCGGGGTGAGCAAGGCGCTGCCGTTGGAGCGGGTGGAGGAGCGACTGGAAATGGTGCTGCGCATCCGGGGCGAGGACGGCCTTAATGCCCTGCGCGACCAGGCCCGCGAAGTGGCCGCGGCCCTGGAGTGGCCCACGGAACTGGCGTCGCTGCAACGCATTGCCGGCGCGCTGCTGAGCACGCAGTCCAGCAAAATCCTCACTTCCCCCGTGGCGCGCGCCCGCGCGCTGGGGCTGCCCTTCGATGCCGGTCGGCTAGCCTTGTTCACCACCCTGCTCAGTGCGCTGCACACCGCAGTGCTGCCGCGGCGGCCCGACCCCGCGCCCGTGGCTCCCCCCTTTTATACCATTGCTTTCTTTGAGGCTTACTTCTCCAATTTCATCGAAGGCACCGAATTTCAGGTCGATGAGGCTCACCGCATCGTGGAAACCGGTCAGTTGGTGGGGGGACGCCACGCCGATTCGCACGATGTGCTGAGCACCTACCAGCTCTGCAGCAACGTGGCCGAAATGCGCGTGGTCCCGCAATCGGCCGAAGACTTGCTGGCCATTCTGCAGCGGCGGCATGCCCAGCTCATGCATGCCCGCCCCGACAAGCGACCCGGCCAGTGGAAAGAGTACGCCAACCAGGCCGGCCTGACCAGCTTCGTGGACCCCGGCCTGGTGCGCGGCACCCTGCACGAGGGCTTCAAGCTCTACCGCAGCCTAAGTGAGCCGCTCGCCCGGGCCCTTTTCATGATGTTAATGATTGGCGAGGTTCACCCCTTCGATGACGGCAACGGCCGCCTGGCCCGCCTCATGATGAATGCCGAACTGTTCAGCGCCAGCCAGTGCCGCATCATCGTCACCACCCACGCCCGCGAGGACTATTTGGATGCCCTGCGCCGGCTGAGTCGGCAAAGCGACCCGAGTCTGTACATCCGCATGCTAAGTGGGGCGCAGCAGTTCGTGGCCGACCTGCAGCCAGATTCCTATGAGGCAGTGAAGGTGCAGTTGGAGGCGCAGGATGCTTTTACCGACGTTTCCTCGAAGTTGCGCTGGTAACAATTACGTTCGTTACCGGCGATGGTGTTGTCTGACCGTAACCTCTTGTACTATCACCGCATCCCTAGCCCAAGCCTGGTTCCAGTGTCTGCATCCGAGTTCGAGAGTTCATACATGCAGACTTGGCGCAGATAGCAAATCACCCGGTTAATTCATCATCAGCCGCAATATGCTCGATGGGGAATGCCGCCATTTAGTGGTTGCCCCTCTCCTTCTGTGGCCGCCTAGGTTGGCCTTATTAGCCATTGCTTAATGGGCTACTATCAAGTATCCAAATGTTTAAAGTTAGTGTCTGGATATGCCGAGAATGCTCAGCATTCTAAAAATATCCGATACATAAAGAATGTTGATTGCAGCAAAGTTTTAAGTAACATACTCAACATTTTGAACATTTTGATTGTTGGCTGGGCGCGCAAGTTTTGATATAAATGATTGTCTGAAAGACTACTATATGATGAACCAGAAATAATATTCTCAACATTTTCAAAATGTTGAGAATATACAAATAGCCAGGCAATCTTGGTATTTCCAGTATGTGCAGTATGCCGTTAGCATTATGCTTTGTAATATTGTCGCATCACTGACATTGCTACTTCATGAAAGTCATCACCTTTGCAAACCACAAGGGAGGGGTTGGTAAAACCACTTCCACGCTGACGGTCGGTCAGGAACTGGCCCGTCGCGGGCAGCGGGTACTTTTCCTGGACTGCGACCCGCAGCATAACCTGACCATGAGTTTTGCCGCTAGTGTGGTGGCTCATCTGGGCACCGTCATCCGGGGCGAGCGCACGCTCAAGCAAATTATCGTCGGGGTAGGGGAGGGGATGGGTCTGGCTGGTTCGGCCCGGGAGCTGACGCAGCTCGAGAAGATACTGGGCCAGCAGCCCACCTACCAGTTCTTCCTGCGCGACCAATTGGAGGAAGTAGCGGCCGACTACGACTACGTGCTGATTGATACGCCTCCTGCGCTCACCAGCCTCACCTACGCGGCCCTGGTGGCCAGTGACGCGGTGTTTATCCCTGTGCAGCCCGAGTTCTACGGCTATGAGGGCCTGACCACGCTGCTGGACGCCTGCGCCATCATGGGCAAGAACTTCAACCCCCGCCTGAAGGTAGGAGGGCTGTTCCTGACGAAGTACTCGGCCAGCTACCGCCTCTCGCTGCACCACGACGTGGTGGCCATCATGCGGGACAACGCCGTGACGGGGCCGCTGCTCATGACTACCAGCATCCGGCAAAACGGCAAGCTCTCGGAAGCACAGATTGAAAAGCAGAACCTGTTCACCTACGCGCCCGCCAGCAACGGCGCCGAAGATTACCGCAACCTCACCACTGAAATCCTCGCCCGTCTATGAGCACCGGTCCAAAAAAACGCTTCGGCAGCACGCTAACCCAGCCTGTTGCTCCCACCCCTGACGAGTTGATGTTCGGGACCGTCAGCCCACTGCCAGTACCTGCTGCTGTAGGCTCGATTCCAAGCCCTTCGGCGGTCGTACCCGCCCCGGCCGGTCCTACCGGGCGCTGGGTGCCCTTTGGGTCCTATGTGCGCGACCAAACTTACTTGCTGCTCAAGCAGGCGGAGTACTGGGAGCCCGGGTTTGAAATTCGACAGTTTCTGGAAGACACGCTGCAGGCTGCCCTGGCGCAACTGCCCGCTGCCCAGCGGCCATTGCCAGAACCCGTGCTGGAAAAGTTGCTCAAAACAAACCGCAAGCTGCGGCCAGAGTAGCTTGGTTGCTCGTCTGCCTTACTAGTGCTGCCGCAGTGGGTTAGCTGAAGCTACTATTTGCTGCTCCAGCCTCCTAAGCTGCTCTAGATATTGCATATTTCTCTTATCAGAGAGGTGTAAGTAGAAAGGAAAAGATGAGTTGCAATCTGGTATAAACATTCTAACCCATTGATTGACAGAATATAGTATAAAAAAGTACAACCGCCTATAAATTTTACGGATTTTGTACTTTTTTTTGCTTTTATGAGGGCGGGGTTGCTACAAAAAAGACGCTTAAAAAAAACTCTCTAGCTAGTTATCTTTAAACTCAAATTATAGTATTAGTATTACGCTATCCAGAACCTGCTGATTAACAGTATTTTATGCGCGAAGGTTGCTACAAAAAGGACGCTAGGTTGCTACAAAAAAGACGCTAGGTTGCTACAAAAAAGACGCTGAATGATTTGAGGTTGCTACAAAAAGGACGCTACACACTCAGGTTGCTACAAAAAGGACGCTAGGTTGCTACAAAAAGGACGCTGCCAGACAAAAGGTTGCTACAAAAAGGACGCTGACAAGCCCAGGTTGCTACAAAAAAGACGCTAGGTTGCTACAAAAAGGACGCTGACTGCCCTACGGTACCCCGACTTATCCACCATGAAAACACCTCCCAAACAGAACGCCGACAAGATAGTGGCCCAGCATAACGCACTCGTTAATGCGCGTTTCAGCTTTGTGCCTCTGCAGATGCGCTTGTTTCTGGCGCTGCTTTCTCGCATCAGTCTGGACGATACCGAATTTAAGGAACACATCATTCCGGTCAGCGAACTGCTGTTCGAGCGACACGGCGGCTCGGCTTACCAGCAGATTGACGAGATGTGTGACGACATCACCTCCTTCAAGCTATACATTGAAATACTGGAGGACGGTACCCGCAAACGCCGGCGGCGGCCCAAGTACGATTACATCCCGCTGATGGCCAAAGCGGGCTACGACGGGGACCTGGGCGGGATAGTGGCGGCCTTCAACCCCCTCATCATGCCGTACCTGCTGCAGCTACGCGAGAGCGGCAACTTCACGCTGGCCGACCTGGACGAGTTACGCAAGCTGAAAAGCCCCAGCTCGGTTCGCATTTACTGGCTGCTTAAAGAGTATTCGGACTTTGGGCAGCGGACCGTCACGCCGGAGCAGCTGCGCTTCATGCTCGATATTGCTGAAAACGAATACCCACGCTTCAGCAACTTCAAAGCGCGGGTGCTGGACCGGGCTCAGCTGGAACTAGCGCGCACCGATATGCCATTCACCTACGAATTAGAGCGGCAAAATCAATTGGTGCAACGCATCAAGTTCCTGTTTGGCTATGAGACGGCTAATACGGACACCAATGGAGCCGATGAAGGGCAGGAGACGAAACTTATTGAGAATACTGAACTTTCTCAACATTCTGAAAGTGCTGAGAAAGTTAGTAGTGATGAGCCCACTTGGATTCAGGCCTTACGGCTGATAGGGGTAAGCTTGCGTAGTATTAAGCAGATTACCAAACAGCTGGAGGAGAAGGAGTACCCCCTCGAATACGTTGACTTTGTATTATCCCGCATAGGCAAACAGCATCAACTGGGCAAAGTAAAAAAACCGGCAGGAGCAGTATACAAAGCCTTGGTGGAAAAATACTTACTGGAAGAATACCTAGCCGAGCAAAAAGCGGCAAAGGCCATTCCAGTCAAAAAGCTTGTTGCCACAGCCAAGTTGAAAGCGCCTTTGCACGAAGAAGTGGCATTTCCCCTACGGGAGGTACGGGAAATGTATGAAAATCCTGGACCGTTCCTGAAGCGTCAGCTGCAGGAACCCACTTTTGAACTGCACTTGGAGGCCATTTATCTAAGTCAGGGGTTCGTTCTCGTGCATCGCAATGGCGAAGATTGGCTAATCAAATCGGGTTCGCCTTTAATCTCATAACAGCCCAATCAAAAAGTGCGGCTGCTATATGAGGTTCGTTCGTCGACTCATTGAACCGGCGTTTCATTCTTGCTGCTGAAGAAGCCTAGCTGCCGGTCCTTTCGTATCTGTAGTGCATCGGCCTTCTGCTGCTCTAAAATTTGCTTGGCAGCGCGTACAAAGGCCGCGTTGCAATACTTTTCCCGGCTATCTATGCGGTGGTCTGAGATTTCTTTCAATTGCCATTCCCGAATGAGTTTATTGATTCCGCTGACCTGAAGGATTGTTGCATAAAGGGCAATGTGCTGGTCAGCCACCTTCCAACGGCGTAATTTCTCAACCAGTGCGCCCTTGACTGGGTCAGTAAGCCAGGTTATTGGGATAGTAGTGAGGCGCGGTTGTAATAAATCAAAGCGCAAGCCCACTATTTTCCGGCGGCCCCGCCCCACGCGTGCTGTTTCGTACCGAGGCTCAACCTCAAAGGCGACTTCTGTTTCCGCCAACTCTTGTAGGGCTTCCGCGGTTGTATTGCGGATAAGGTCGTTGACATTAGTGTACTTGAGCCGAGGATGACCGTCCTTATTTTTCTGCACGCGACCCCGCTTATCAGTTAGATACCAGCAATCCAGTAATTGCCGGTACTCCTGCAGGCCAACCTCCCAGAAACCAGTGTCGCGAAATGCGGATAAAATTTCGTGGAGGCGCATTGAATACCAACTTCTAAGCTTAAGATAATTGTCGAGCCGGTAAGTGGTATAGTGCGCAAGCTGAATAAAATAGGGGCTTAACTGCGGATTAAGAAGCACAGTGATGACGCCCCCATGGTAGCCCACAGGGCGCTCCTTGGTCGTGTCAAGCAGGTTGCGGACATGCCATTGCTCATTATCAAGGTTTTTAAATTCCCAGGTGGCGGCTGCCAACTCGCGTAAGGCGCCTTCCATCTCGCGGTAGGCAGTTTCCCGCGTGGTGTTGACGAACTCCGTGATGTCGGCTATGGCCAACTGGTAAAAATCTCGTAGTTGGAAGTCGTCGTCTCGGATTTGGTCGAATACCCGCGCCAGAATGCGCTTCGCCGTGACGCTCAGCTTGCCTTGCCGGGCAAACGTAACGTTCCAGTGCTGCTTAACGAATTCCTTGTGCTCTGGCTCATAAACCAAACCAAGCGGGTATATAGGAGGATGATGTGAACCGAACGACATAGCAAATGAGATACAGATTGACCGCAATCTAACAAAAAAACTAGATGTGTATAACTAACTCGTTTTTTACGGGGGTAAAACTCGTTTTATTCAATTGAGGACTGGGGGTAAAGCTCGTTTTATTCGATTGATGAGTGGGGGTAAAACTCGTTTTATTCAGGTGGGAAAGTGGGGGTAAAGCTCGTTTTTTACGTTTTACTCCTTATAGTATACTATTCTGTTTTTTTACAGAGACTATTTTTAAAAAAATCTACTAGATAGTTTGTCGCAATAAAAAAGCTTTTAGGAAGTGCTTTCGAACTCCTTTTCAGATTAGGGCAATCCAACTGCGCCACCATCCTTGTGCGCATATACGAACACGATGTGCGCCGATACGAACAACAAAACCAATCAGGTAGTGAAAGAATGGATATTAAGTGATTGCACTTTTTGATTAAAAATTTAAACTATAATCGCTCGGTGTGAAGTAGCCATACACACTTTTATCTCGAAATGGCTTCGGTCTGAATTAATAAAACGAGTTTTACCCCCACTGCAAATCTTCATGTCTGCAGGGGTTGTCCACTGTGTAAACGCTTTTGATACCCTCTTGCAACGCTAAACCGCTTTCGGCTTAGTAACAGGGAGCCGGACTGATGGGGGGAACAACTAATCAGGCGAGAGCAACCAACCTCACGGGGACCACAACCAAATTACCGCGCCAGTAGCAAATAGCCTTTGGTGCTACGGGGAAGCATATTGGTCTGGCAAACTTCCACTGCCTGCTTGTCAATCGGAACCATGCTGCTGCGCCCGTGCCGCGCCAAACAGCTTCGTAGCTACCGGCTCGACCACTGCCTAGACAATGTCGGTTTGGGTGATGGACTGGCGGTGGAGCAGCAGGACTTCGCCCCGGGTCAGGGTCGGCACGGCTAACAGCGACAGGGCGGCCACCGGTAACCCGACTTCCAGCCGGGTGGTCAGCTCGTCCAACGCCTCGTCTTCCAGCAGCAGCGCGGGGTGCAGGGCCTGGACAATGGGCACGACCGAGCGCAGGTGAAAGCGGGTCGCATCCACAATGCGGCGAACGTCACCATAGCTCACGGGCACAAAGGGCGAGTTAGTATAGGTTTGCTCCAGGTCTTCCATGGGGACTCCCTCCAGCCACGCGGCCACTATCAGGGCCGCGTGGCCCGGCACAGGTAGGCCGTGGCATCGGGCAGCGAGCCTTGGTAGAGCTGCACAAAGTCCGCCCCCAGCTTCAGGGCCGCGTGGTGGGGCCAGGCCTTTTCCTTGGTGACGTTTTTAAACAGCGGCGTGTAGGTGTCGTCCAACTCCAGTTCCGGCAGGGCCTGCGTAAGGGCCAGCAAGCGGGGCAATGTCGCGGTCGCGGGGTTCAGCCGCCGCCGCAGGTGTAGCAGGGGGGGCACTAGAGCAGGAACATTGCCCCGCTAAGGAATTTCGACCAGTTGCTCTTCCCAGCTACTGGGGTTACGCAGCGGCCGCAACTCGCCGGCGGCAATGCGGTCAGGCAGAGTAAAATCGTAGCGGCCCAGCATGTTGACGTGCTCGTGCAGCAGGGGAGCGAGGCGCGCCACGTCGTCCGCCGGCGGCTCCCCTTTCGTTTGTTGCCACTGTTCCAGCGCCTGTTGCAACGTCCTCAGCATGAAGCTTTTGCCCGAAAGTGCTATTCGACCACTCAAAATCGGTCGCTGACCGTTATTCTTTTCTCGTCGCTGAGTTGCTGCTTGGGGCTGATGCCTGTGCTAATTCCTGCTGATAGGCCCAGTCCTCGGGGGTGAGGATGGCTTTTAGGAACGCATCGTAGCCCAAGTCGCGGCGCTCCAGCGCGTGCCGCCGCAGGGGCAGACTGTTCTTGCTCGCCTCAAATCCCTCGCGCACCATGGCTGCCCGCATCTTCACCGGTAAGCCTTCGAGCCAGTGGTGGAAGTCGTCTTCCGTTACCTCGCCGTCGGCCTGCTGCTGGTACCGGTAGCTGGCATTGCCGAGCCGAAACAGCCGGGCGTGGTAGGCGCGCTGCGCTTCCGGCAGCGCCGCTAGAAATTCCAGCTGCGACTGGTGGTACTTATCCAGGGGATGGCGGGGGCGGAGGAGCTCTTCCATGGGGAAGTCAGTAAATCACTTAAGCTATTCGCCCCTGCCGAGCGTAGGCACTCAACACCTCGGGGGCATCGTATAGGAGGCCGCCGGCGTCTTCGACTTCTTCCATGTCTATTTGGGGACTATCGCTGCGCAGCACTTGCCAGACCTGGGCAAAGGCCACGCGTACGATTGACCACGCGCGCTGTCCATACGGGTCGAACCGCACGGAGCACGTGAAACCCTCCTCTTCGATAACTAAGTTTTGAATAGTATGGGTCTGTAGATGGAGCATACCCAGTAGCACGGGGCCGTCCAGGCTCTCGAAAGAGGTGGTATTCACCAGATAGTGATTGTTGGGGTCTGCCAGGCCCGCCTCCACCGCCGTCAGCACGGCCACCAGCGGGTGTTCTCCAGAGGGGGGAGCCGCCGCATAGGCCTGGTTGATATCGGCCGGGGTGGGGTAGCGCTGATAGACTTGCGCGTTATAATAAATAATGGTGTCGGGGCCGTAGCGAATATCGTCCGCCGTTTGCCCGGCAGACGTAAGTTGTTTGCGGCAGAGCTGATAAAGCTGGTCGAAGGGAACGGTGGCCCGGAAGCGGTCGGCCCATGGGCCCGGGTAATGCCGTTCGCCCCGTTCGGGATAGCGGACCAATTCCGTGTCGAAGGCCACGAAATCTAGTCCCACCTCCACGTTGGCTACCTCGCCCTGCCGCAGGGCAAACACGGCGGGGAAGTGCCGGTAGCGTGGATGATTCGTGCGGTCATAGTAGTGTCCCCCCAGCAGATAGGTAATGCCGGGGTCGGCCAGGTCCGCCACTAATTGCTGCAGCAGTGCGGGCAATTGAGCCGGGTCGGTGGCAGGAGCGGGCGGGTGGGCAATCGGGTTCATAACAGGGGAGCTAGCGTTGGCAAGATAAGGCACTTGTTTTCCCTAACTATCTATCGGCAACCAGCACCCGCTGTCTAGCTCAATTTGCTGGTAGTAAGTAATGCTGACCAAAATTCCTTAGCAGGGTTTTCGGTTCCTGCCCTCGTGAGCCTCCACTAGCTGCGTCTGCATGATGGCAGTTCTGCAGGGGGGCAACCAATCGTGCTGGCCAAGCGGTAGCATCGCGAGTGAAGTGTTGGCCTCGGGCAATAGGCAAACCTTTGCTTTGCAAAGCCTCACGTTCCCCTTAGAATGCCTGCGCCGTGTGTCCGAGGTCAGCAGGCCATGCGCCGCCGCCAGCTCTCCGGTATATCGCCGCCGATTAGCTAGCAGCGTGCCCTGGCATCGATTGGATGGCTTTCGGCGGCCGCCGGAAAAGAACGGGGGAGGGACTAGCCCAGGTACGGTTTCAGGGCCTTCGAGCGCGTGGTGTGCTTGAGGCGGCGAATGGCCTTTTCCTTAATCTGCCGCACCCGCTCGCGGGTCAAACTGAACTGCTCGCCGATTTCCTCCAATGTCCGCGCCGCGTGGCCATTCAGTCCGAAGTGAAGCGTCACGACATCGGCCTCGCGCAGGGTCAGGGTCGAGAGGGCCCGCTGCACCTCCCGACGCAGGGAGTCGTCCAGCAGGCCCGCATCGGGGCTTTCGGCATCCTCGTTGGCCATCACGTCGAGCAGGCGGTTTTCCTCACCCTGCACGAAGGGCGCATCCATCGAGACGTGACGGCCCGATATTTTCATCGTGTCCACCACTTCTGAGGTGCTCAGCTCCAGCAGCTCGGCAATCTCGTCGGCCGAGGGCTCGCGCTCGAACTTCTGCTCCAGCTCCGAGAACGAGCGGCTGATTTTATTCAGCGAGCCCACCCGGTTCAGGGGCAGGCGCACGATGCGGCTCTGCTCGGCCAGCGCTTGCAGGATGCTCTGGCGAATCCACCACACGGCGTAACTGATAAACTTGAAGCCCTTCGTCTCGTCGAAACGCTTGGCCGCTTTAATCAGCCCCAGGTTGCCCTCGTTGATGAGGTCGCCCAGGGTCAGGCCCTGGTTCTGATACTGCTTGGATACCGAGACCACGAAGCGCAGGTTGGCCTTGGTCAGCTTTTCGAGGGCCATCTGGTCGCCCTCGCGGATGCGCTGGGCCAGCTCGACTTCCTCGTCAATGGTTACCAGGCTCACTTTGCCAATCTCCTGCAGGTATTTGTCCAGCGACTGGCTTTCGCGGTTGGTAATCTGTTTGCTGATTTTAAGCTGTCTCATGCGGGAACGCTACTACTTACTGGGTGGGGTGGAGGGGGGGAAACAAGCCCCGGTGCTTTGCTATCCGGGCTGGGCCAACGGGTATCAAGAGGCGGCGCGCCAGAAAGGTTCACGACGAGGCCAATGTGGAGGTGGTCCTGCTAAGCCGGACAGCACTGGACGGGGGTGGGTTTTGAGTTTCGAAGCGGTCAGGCGACTGGTCGCCAAGCACCGAGTAGGCTTTGGGGTGTGGTTGGTCCAGTGCTACTGGTCGCGCTCGCATCGCACAAGCCGGGGCCCGGTCCAGATTCTGCCAACCCGGTAATCCGACGACCACGCGCCGACCCACGTCCGTTGAAACGCACTCAAAACCAAACGCTGCTTGGTGGCATTGCTTTCGTCTGGCAGGAAGAGACCTGGCCCGGGGTGGGCTATTCCCTGAAACATATCTCGGCGGCGGTGTACTGGGAGGCCGTGGACCTGTTCTTAACCAACTGTTCAATACGCTGCAACTACCGCAGCAAGTCGGGAAACCGATGGTGTCCGCTGTGAAAGAAGTTAGGCGGTTGGCACCCGATGAGAGGCAAAGACAAGACGTGTAGAAAAACCAAAAAGTCCTAAAAGCCAGAATTGGTAGCTGTGTGCTGAGCGGCGTTGAAACCAGAAAAAAGAATTGGCGGCCAGGGCAAGGAAGCCAAGAATGGAATGGCCTTCTTTTTTCCCACTGCCTGTTTTTTGGGTGTGTAGGGTGCCGATGAGAATTACTGGACCCGCGAAATTTGGTTGGCCTGCTGGAGGGTGGCTGCCGGGTGTGATGGGACTTATCGGCAGGGAGTGGTGCGGGAGGAAGGCCAGCCGTTTTGAGGAGTAGTGGTGAGGGGAAAGGCAGTAAAAAGGAGCGTGAGCAGAGCGGTTGGCCGAAGGCGTAAGCACCGGAAAAACGAGGAGTCAAAAAATGCAAGCCGCGGAAAAATCAGGGGCAGTCGGAAAATCGGGAGCGGCCAAAAGGGAGGGCTGATGGCAAATACGGCCGGGTGAATTTTGCGCGGTAATCGAAAAAAAGCAGCAAGGAAAAATTTGAGAGCCGGCGGGAAAAAA
Organism: Hymenobacter monticola; assembly: GCF_022811645.1. NCBI lineage: Bacteria > Pseudomonadati > Bacteroidota > Cytophagia > Cytophagales > Hymenobacteraceae > Hymenobacter > Hymenobacter monticola. The sequence continues at coordinate 19,231 of NZ_CP094535.1, forward strand.
GGGCTGGCTCAAAGTGGGGCGTCAGCTGAAAAAGAGGGAAGTGAGGAAAAGTCGGACGGGGTGAAAATCGGGAAGCAATGAAAATTGAGGGGTGCGCGAAAAGTGGGTCGATGAAAAAAAAGGGTGGCGCAAAAAGTTGAGGAAGTTGGGATTGTAGCAGCCGTCAGAAAAGGACGGGATGGCAGCTGAGCTGGTGACCAGCAGTAGTTAGGTTCCGGTTGGTAGGTCACGTGTGATGGGCCAGCGGGTGGGAGCAGGAGCAAGGCTGGAGTGTGGGGATGGGAGATTTTGGGAGCGGTTGATTTTGGGGCGGCAGTCGAAAAAGAAGGCGGCAGGAAAGTGGCGGCCAGGATGAAAAGGCAGTCGGGCTGATTGCGGATGGTGAGGGTATAATGAGAGAGCCAAGTGGGGTAGGAGGTGGCGGGAAATTGCGGGGTAGCTCCGTTTTGTAGAGAGGCTGCCCGTGAGGTTGACGAGGAAATCCTCGGCCGGAAAATTTGAAAAGCTAACCAAGAAATGGGATAGTAGGGGATAGGGCCAGCGTCAACATTTCAGCGCAACGCATACAGCGGGGCCGATGAAAAGTGGGTGATTTGGGCGATGGGTGGTAGGGGGCAAAGATGGCAGGAGGGTCGATGAGTAGTCGAAGTAAAATCGGGGTAGGGGGAGAAAAAGAAACGGGCTAGAAAAGGAGCCGAGCAGAAAATGGCCAGTGAAAAAAAGACCCGAAACCACTCCAAAGCAAAAGAGCAGTAACGGGCAAAATTGGGAAGTTGGGCCGGCGTCAGGAAGTTGAAAAACGGAACGCGGGGGAGAAAATGGCTAAGGCGAATTAGTGGCAGTAGTGGCTCAAGTAGGCGGGGGAGAAAATGGAGCGGGCAGCAGAAAAACCGGCCAGGTAATCAGTTGTGGTTGGTCGATGATTGAGCACAGGGGCGAGGTGGATAGAGGTGGTGTAGTGGGGCCTGGAGTCAAATTGGATAGCCTGCTGGTGGGGGGGGTAGGAGTAGAACTGGCCCAGGTAGAGAGAGTCACCAGTGAAGCATAAAGGCACGGAGGAAGCGGGGCGATACAATGGCCGAAATGGTAGTAGCTGGGTAGTTGAACAAGGGGCCGTGGGGAGCTAGTTGGTCGAGTTTCTGCGGGGGGGGGGGGCGGTGTGTCGGCTCAGGTGGAGGTAGTCGGAAAAAACCGGGTGCAGGTGAAACGTTGGGGCGGGGTACATGGGCGGTGGTGGTGCAGCTGGGGAGGGGAGCGAAAAGGAGCGCTGGCAGAAACCGAGGTGGCCAGGGTCACGGCAGAAAGAACAGAAGTAGGGCCAGGTCGAAGAAACGGATGGGCTAGTTGGTAGCGGTAGTGCTCGATGGGTAGTGGTAGCCGGCTAGAGAGGGTAGCGGAAAAAAGCGCCTGGGAGAAGGGCACGGCTTGAGGCTAGTCGGGGGTGCAGGTGGAAGCCGGAGTAGCGTGGTGAGGCTCTGGTGAACGGATAGGGCTAGTCTGCATAGAAGGCAGGCAGTAGTAGGAAGTAGCCCTGGATAGTCGTAGCTTGGGGACGACAAAGGGTTCCGAAAAACCTAATCCTAGCAATAGTTAGCGAGAGGAACGCCTGAAATCAAAGCTACCGCATTGATTGTCAGTGACAAACAGAGTTTGCATGTAACATACTACCGTAAGTTATTGATTAGTAGCTTTATTTCTGTAACAATAGCCTTGATTTATAGGCTTCCATAAATTACCTAAATGAAGTAGTTAGCTCAATTTGTAACTTATCATCTTATCTAATTGAAAGTCAATTCCATTTTTGTTACAAAGTTCCCTAGAATCCCAAATAATTCAAGAAAGCATCATCATGGATAGCCAAGCCCCAAACGAATCAAAAAAGGAAAAAAAAGAGGACAGCCCTATTGTGCGCTTGGATGCCGAAGCGGTCCATATGCTCACGAAGGCAGCGAAAAAAGTCAAGGTAGGCAAGGGGCAATATGCGAGTGCCTGCATCAAGTATTTTGCGGAAACCGGGCTCAACCCGATGAAGGAGCGGCCGCACGGATTGGCCAACGTGTCAAGCAAAGTGGCCCAAGAAACGTTGGCCGTTAAGGAGCTGAACGTGGAGATTGGCAACCGTCTGATTAAGATAATCCGGGCGTGGGAGAGCAACCTTTACACCTTTTTACAGCAGCAGCAACAGGCAACCTACGGCTACATGGAGCTTATCGAAAGCAACATTTTGCAGCACCAGGTCACGGTCGAAACCAACCTGCTTGCGCCAGTGGTCGAGCAGATGTTCAAGGTGTTCATGGAAGCAAACATTACACGTCAGTTGGCGACGATGTCGTATGTGGGGGATACTGGAAAAGTTGATTTAACCAAGCTTCCGGCCGAACGCTACGAGCAGATGAAGAAGGCATTCGATAGTGAGCGGACACAAAGACTGAAGACGAGAATGGTCAAGTTCGCCGAAACCAACGCAGTTCCTACGCCCCAGCCCACCGCCAAACGGGCCGTCACACCGGCGCCGCCCAAGCCGGTTGTCCCGGCCTCACCAGCGCCAGCAGGCCCGGCCAAATCGTAATTCCGTCCTTGGTTCCTAGGGCCGGGGTCGGAGCAAAAGGGTGGAACCCGTCCCTACAACCCTCGGCCCGTTCCACCCTTTTTGCGCTTACAACTGGAGGCAGGGCCGAATGCAGCGGCCCCCCTTTTGGCCTTACAACTGGCGCTATAACCGGCTCATTTTTCTCTCATGCCCTTCCCCATCTGCTGATGTATGCCAAGGTAATCAACCCCGCAACCAACGGCCGCAAAGTCTATAACAACGCGGGCAGTTCCCAGCGGTGCGCGAGCTACTTGGCTAAAGAAGCGAAGGAGGCCGGCGGCGAAGCTACCTTTTTTGGAGCCCCCGGCACCGAGCCCAAGACGGCGGCCGAGGTGGTGGAAACGCTCGACGGCAACGTGAAGGGCCTGGGAAAAGACGACCCCAAGTTTCACTCGCTGGTGCTGAGCCCGAGCACTGACGAGTTGCTGCTGATTGGCAACGACCCCAAGGCGCTGGAGCATTACACCCAGAACGTAATGGACCTTTACGCGAAAAACTTCACCCTTAAAAACGGGAAGGAACTGGGCGAGTCTAACTTGGTTTGGGCCGCGACCATCCACCAGGAACGGAAGAACCGGGGCACCGACGAGGGCGTGCAGGGCGAGAAAAAAGAGGGCTTGCAAACCCATGTCCACGTCATGGTTTCCGCCCGCGACGCCGACCAGAAAATTACGCTCAACCCCCTGGGGCGGGCCGACCGATTTAGCCGGGTGCAGTTCCAGGCCGAAGCCGTCACCCAGATGGAAGTGCAGTTCGGGCGCGTGACCGCCCACGACGTAAGCCGGCCCCAGCCGACGCGGCCGCAACTGGTGGCGCAGAAAAAAGAGGAAATAACGCGCAAGGCCGCAGCCAACCGGCAGGAGAAAAAGCCCCTAACCCCGGAGCAGATGGCCGCCAAGGATGCCCGGCTCGACGGGCAGGTTGCCCGGCTCAATTCCAAGCTCGACCCCAGCCTGCACCTGGATGCCAGCCGGGTGAAAAGCATTGCCAAAGAGCGGCAGTACGACCAGGTGTTCTATTCCACCCTGGGGCAAATCGAACGCAACGCCGAGAAGGGGAAGTACACGCCCGACCCCTATGGCTACCTGACCACGGGCCGGGTGAGCCGGTTGCCCCAGTTGCGAATGGACGGCGGCCTGAGCGCCGTTCCCGAGCCGCAACCTGCCTATTCCAACGCGGATAATAGCCCGCAAATTCGGGGCGGCAGCGCTGCCGCTTTTGCGCTCTCCATCCAGCGGCTGAGCCGGGCAATGGTTCCCCCCACCCGAACGCAGGACGTGCGCAGCGAAGCAGAAAAAAAGCAGGAATCGGAACAGGAGTGGGAATGGTAGAGTACCAGGTCTTCCCCTGTGCAAAGTGCTATTTTGTGGGGATGCTGTTCCGCTTTTAAAAGGCCTGGCTGACCGTGTGGAAAAGCGGGGGACGACGCGGAGCAGCCCGCGCCCGGCCGATGCACCGGGCACCGGGTCAAACGGATGAACGGTGCTTCCTGGGCATGGCGTGGCGGCGCAGCCAAGCCCGTGCTTCCGCGTACCGGTCCTGGTGCTTGCCCGCCTGGTTCAGGACCACGGCGTGGCAGCGCAAGGCTGTAGGAACGTCCGGCTACCGGGCTGCCGGCTGGCCGATGATGGCAGGGACCGTCAGTCTCTCCCCGGTAGGTTCAACGCGCCTTCCCTGCTTCAAGCCGGGTCAGTGGTCGTCCGCTGCGGCTTGTTACTCGTTTCCCGCAGCACGCGTTCGGCGACCGCGTTCCCAATCGCCAACCGCTCAATCAACGCCACCAACTGGGCGTTATGGGCCAGGGGGCCGGCTTCCAGTTCGGGGCGCAGCCCCGTCGCCACTCCCTTCAGGTAGTCAAAGACCTCGGCCAGGTAGCACGCATCGCTACAGTAGATGGGCGGGTCGAGTTCGGGCACCAGCGACGAGTGGGCCAGGTGCTGGGTGAGCCGGGCCAGGTCCACGTAGTCGAGGTCGATGCCCGCGCGGCTTTCCCACAGGTCGGGCTGAAACTGGTGGAAAGCCTCCGACAACGCTGTCACGGACAGGGTGGGAAAGTGGTGGTGGAGGTGCTCCGCCACCCAGAGGACGGCCTGGGCGTGTTGGCCGGGCGTGGCCCAGCGGTAGGGGATGGCGCGGAGGTCCAGGCGGTTAGCAGTCGCGGGTTGCATAAGGACGGAATAAAGGAAGAAGGAGGAGCTGAGCGGAGGTGCCTGGAGGCCGGTGCGGGCGAGTTGGGCGGCCCTGGCAGTAGCGTGTCAAGCGTACAGAATCGGCCCGACGCGGTGCTAGACCAGTCCGATACAAGTAGAGCGGTACACGGATAAAATCAGCCTGGATGACGGCGGGTGGGCAGGAAACAGGCGCGGCTGAGTCGGCCGCCCACTGGGTGTCGCGCGGGCGGATTTTGTGCACAGTCGCCGGTTCTGCCGGGGTGGTTTGCCAACGGGCTACGGGGCATTCTCCGCCGTGCGCCGTGCGACGGAGGACGGGGCTTCGCTCCCCCGGCGCTGACAGGCGCGGCATTTATCGCGGCCAGCAACCTTCTTCCGGCCCGGGTCATGGGCCAAATAGGACGCGACGTCGCCGCACCGGGGCAGGGATTCGCCCGCTTCGTAGTAGTGAGAGGGCACGGCAAACATCGCCGCCGGGCGCCACCCGGCCGACTGGGCCGGCACCGGCGGCAGCAGCCGCTGGTAAGTGCGCCAATCTGCTTTGCCCTGCAGCAGCCCCCGGCGCGGGAGCAGGTACTCGAGGGCGTGCCGGATGCCGTGCCCCACCTGCGTCAGCAGCGCGCGCACGGCGTGGGGCGTGAGCGTCTGGCCCGCGTCCAGCTCCGTCATGACCGGGTGCAGGAGCCGATGCAGGGCGGCGAGGGGCTTTTGGGCCCGGGGCAGCGGGTCGTCCTGGAAGATGTCGCGGAACCCGTAGAGGGGAACCTCCGTGTTGTCGGGCTCCAGCACCCACGCCAGGTTAACGCCCTTGTGCTGATAATGCCGGAGCACGGCCGCCAAGGTCGTCGCCGTGCCACCCCCCTCTTTCTCCAACCGGGCGAGTGCGTCGGCGGATACCCCAGCGGCGTTGGCCACGCTAGCCCGCGTGTAGAAAGCCGGAAGGAGAGACTCCTTGGCTAAAGTCGTGCGAAGTTGGGTGAGGCGCTCGCCCAGAAGTATAGAAGCCATAAAGGGAATAATAAGAGGAGAAAAATCGGCCCACGCAAGGCACTAAATCACCTGAGTCGCTATGCGGCTTTCGGCACGCCACGGGCGCGGTCCAGCGCCTCTACCCGCGCGAGGAGAGCGGCGCGGGCTTGGGCGGGGTCTGCACCGTCGACCTCGCGCGGGGCCCGGACTGTGGCCCAGCCAAACGCGTCGGCCTCGGCGTAGCGCCGGACCACATCTGTGACCAGCTGGTAAACCGCGGGGCCGACCGCCCGCGGGTTGGCTTCGAGCTCGGCCAGGGCGCGGAGGACCTCGTCCGGGCAGTTCATCGGCAGCCGGGTGTAATGGAGCTGGCGCGGCCCGTGACCTGCCCGGGCGTGGACGACGGCCGGCAGGGCGTCCAGGTGGTCCGCGACGCGGGCCAGGGTGTGCGCGTCCAGGGAGACAGTGTCCGCCGTCGCCCACAGGTCGGGTTGCAGGGCTGCCAACGCGGTGGCCCACGTCCCCCGGTGCACGGGGGGGAACTTTCCCCCCAGAGCATCCCGGACCGCGCGCTCGGCTTGGGCGAGCTGTGCGGGTGTGGCTTGCGCGAAGGAGAGGCACTGAGCGGCGGGTGTCAGGCGGGGCGGGGTAGTGGATTGCGGGGCAGTGGATTGCATGGGATGGCGGAGGTGACGGTAAGGGAAGGGACGCAAGGTACAGGAAAAGCCTTGCTTGTAATCACACGTGACTACAAAGCGGCTGTTTTTTGGGGTCAGCTTGCCGTAGTGAAAAACGAGGTGGTTTTGCAGGCCTTTGGGCAGCACCTGCGGCGGTTGCGCGAGGCGCGGGGGTGGAGTCAGCAGGCGCTGGCCGACGTGTGCGACGTGTCCAAACCGACTATCTACCGGCTGGAGACGGCCCGCTACTCCGCCACGCTCGATGTGCTGGCTTCCCTGGCCCAGGGGCTGGAAATCCCGCTCAGCGAACTGATGCAGTTTTCAGTGCCCCCCCGGACGGCCGCGGAATAAGCGCCGGAAGGCAATGATTTGTTACCGGTCCAGCCACGCCGCTGGCCAAGAGAACGAGTTCTTTGGGAGCAGGCGGGTCCCCGCGCCGTTGCCGGCACAGGAGCTTTCGGGGGATTTGAGCCGGCCCAGCAGGTGCTCGATTTCGGCACTGTCCGGCCGGGGAGGAGCGCCCGGAATGCCCGGTACGAGGGGCGGCGCGCTGGCCAGGTTCCAGCACCAGGCCTGCACCACTTGTTCGGCGAGGGGACTGGGGTGGGCCAGGCGGCGCAGCAGCGCGTAGAGCCGAGGGCCACAAGCCGTGGCACCCGCCGCTACTTCGGCGAGCGCCCAAACGGCCAGTTCGCTGCACTGCAGGGTGTACTGGGCCAGGTGCAGGGCCGGCAGCCCGTACAGCGGTGGGTCCAGCACGGGCAGCTCCGGGGCGGCAGCCAGGTGCTGGGCCAGTTGAATCAAGTCCGTTTCGGCCAGGGCCACAGCAGAACCTCTGAGCCACAGGTCGGGTTGGTGGTCGGCCAGCGCAGCGGGCCAGGAACTGACGCGCAGGGTGGGAAAGTGGGCCGCCAGGCGCTGTTGCAGGTAGTCCACAGCCAGGGCCCGTTGGGCCGCGGTGGCTTGGCAATAGGGGAGGCGCACCCGCACGGGCGGGGCGGGCAAGGTGAAACAATGGGGCATAGCAAGGACGTGGACGCGCTAATAGCGACGCCTGTAATGGAAAAATGAGAAGGTGCGTGAGCGTGCAACGCCCAGCGAAGGGGCGTTGCGGATGGAGCCGCCGGGAGCGGGTCGGGGCGCTAGGGAGCGGTCTGCTCGCCGGCGAGCGGTTGGTCGGGGGGAGAATTCTCCTGCCGGGCGCGCAGCATTTCGCTTTCCCACCAATCCTGGCGCAGCTGCCGAGCTTCGGTTTTCAGGACCTGACGGCGTTCGCGCAGGGCCTCGCGGAGCGTGTCGACCACTTGCGCCCCCGCTGCCCGCTCGATGGGCACGGTCAGCGTTTGCGTAGCCGAGTGCAGGGTGAGGGCCACGATGCCTTCCAGCTCCAAGGCAACCAGCTGGTGTTGCTGGGTTCGGGCCAGCTTGCGGGCGCGGCGGACCTGCCGCAGCTGTTTGCTATACCACATACCCGGCTAGTGAAGGGGTGGAGAAGAGGTCGGCTGAGCGCCGGTGAGCAATCGCGGCGCTCAGGCTCCGCAACCAGCGGGTGAGTTGCCGGGCATCCTCGCACTCGTGGATGTCGTGGTTGGCCAATAATTGCTCCTGGGGCGAGAAGAGCGGGTTGCCGAAGAACACGGCGGAAAGGGCATGGCGTAGTTCGCCAAGCACGGGTTGCCCGGTTACATGCGTTTCCATGTAATTTTGGGGTAAGGTTTGCAAGAACCCAACCGTAGTGCCTGCTCTAAACAGGTGCTATATCGGAGGCCATCCCTTGCCGGGGATGGCCTCTTTTGCTTACGTACGGAGTAGGCTGCTCTCGTTGAGCAACACAAATATACATGCGGACTTAGTAAACACAAGTAAATTCTAGTGTTTACTAAGTATTTTTAGGCATATTACATATGTACTACATTTGTAAGATGAGAAGTGAAGAAGCCGAAAAGAAGCCTCGTAAGCCCCAAATCGGGGTTGAGGTGACAGAGGAAGAAAAGGAGATAATCGGCAAAGTCGCCAAGTACAGAGGCATGAAGGCCGCTACTTTACTCCGAGCCTTAGCACTCCAGGAAGCCCGCAATTTGGGCTTCCTAAAGGATTAGAATTTTGGATAAAACTCAGTCAGCCTCATGAGCGTGGTGACCTATAGTTGGTCCAGTTTATCGATTTCCTTCTTCACCTCTGCCATTAATGCCTGCTCAGTGGGTAGGTACAGCTGGTACTTGCTGGCCACAATGGTTTGGTTATCGGCCGGGAGGCTGATTTTCACCACCGCGTCGTTCTTGTCGGCGCAGAGCAGGATGCCGATGGTGGGGTTTTCGTGGGGCAGCTTTTCGAGCCGGTCGTAGTAGTTCACGTACATCTGGAGCTGGCCCAGGTCCTGGTGGGTGAGCTTGTCGGTCTTGATTTCGACCAGCACGAAGCACTGCAGCAGCCGGTTGTAGAACACCAGGTCCACGAAAAAATCGTCGCCGTCGAGGTGCAGCCGCTGCTGCCGTGCCACGAACGAAAAGCCGTTGCCCAACTCCAGCAGGAACTCCTGCAGGTGCGTTATCAGGGCCGTTTCCAGGTCGCGCTCATAGTAAGCGGCTTCGCGCTTCAGGCCCAGAAACTCCAGTACCATGGGGTCTTTGATGATGTCGCGGGCCTCCGTGGGCAGCTTTTCCTGGCGGGCCACGGCCAGCACGGCGGCTACGTCGTTGCTCAACAGCAGGCGCTCGAAGAGCTGGCTGTTCACCTGCCGCTCCAGTTGCCGGGCCGACCAGTTGTTTTTGGCTGCTTCGGCCAGGTAAAACTCGCGCTTGTCGGGATTGTCGAGGCTGATAAGCGTTTTGTAGTGCGTCCAGCTCAATTGCGTCCGCAGTGCGGACGCAATGGGGAAGGTGCGGTAAAACTGGCGGTAGCGTTCCAATTGCCGCCCCGAAAACCCGCTGCCAAATTGCGGCTGTAGCTCCGCTGCCAAGCCTTTGATAAGACCACTGCCATAGGCGGCCCGGTCGGCGCCGTGCTGCTCTTCTTCCACAATGACCTGCCCAATATGCCAATACAGAAGAACTCGCTCGGCATCGATGGCGCGCACTGCACGTTCACGTGCCTGCGTGATAAGGCTGCGCACAGCGGTCACTAATTCAGGTTTTATAAGCATGTGGCAAAGGCCTGGTGGGTGAACGGTTTCCTGACTAGTCAATTAAAAATGGGTAGCAGATAACTTGGGCAGCGGTTTTGCTATCCGGTAGAGCAGCCCATTCCCCAGGTAAAGATGGCCTATTGCGTAACGTTCGGCACTACCTGGAAGCTCTTAAAACCTCATGAAAAGGGCAGTGATGGCCGCAACGCAGTGTATAATTGGGACTGGCAGCACATAGCGCGAAACTACGTGCCACCGCGGCGGTACCATTCGGCCCGCGCCTCGGCCCCGTACCAGACGGCACAGCGTGTAAGTAGCTGCGGATTGCCCGGCTCGGTGAATAATTCGAGCGGTCCCAGACCGAGTAGCGGCAACCCATCTCGGCGCACGTAGCGGTAGCCGTCGGGCACCATGTCGATGGCAATGGCGTCGGCGTAAGCTTGCAGCAGGACGGCTTCTTCTTCGGGCACGTATTCCCCGGCGACGCGCAGGGCCGCCTGTAAAGCCGGAGCCAGCGCCAGCGGGCGGTGCCGTAGGATGGCATCGGCGAGCAACTGTTCTTCTACGGTGGGGTGGGCGACAATCGGGGACATGGTGCGCAGAGGCCTATTTAGCCAACGAGGAGTAAATCCTCCAGCCGGGTGGTATACTGAGGCGTACGCCACTGCGCCTGGCCTTCCCAGGGGGACACGACCTGCCCGGGGGCCAGGGCCGTGGCGGCCAGGCGCACCGTGCCTTTGCCAAAGCGGCGGTTCAGCGCGTCGAGCTCGGCCATGAGGCGGGCGCGCTTTTCCGAAACCGGCGCCACTTCAAATAAACCGAGCTGGGCCTGGCCGGCGGGCTCCAGCCCGTCGAGCACGACCCCGGCGTTGGTGTAGCGATGGCCGGCCTGCCAGAGCTTCTTGAGCGCGGCCCGGGCGTAGCGCACCAGCGCGACGGTGTCGCTGGTGGCCACCGGCAGCGTGAGGGTCGTTGAACACGAGTAGGGCGGGGGCTCCGGCCCGTAGCGGCTCTTGCCCAGGAACACGGTCAGCAGGTGGGCCGCGTCACCCTGGCGGCGCAGCTTCTCGGCGGCCCGCGAAGCAAAGGCGCTCACGGCCCCTGTCACGTCGGGAAACGCGCTCAGGGGCCGGCCAAACGTGCGCGAGCAGCACAGGCTGCGGCGGGCCAGCGTGCCGTCCTCGCTCGGGGCCAGCCCGAGGCAGGGGTAGCCCCGCAGCTCGCGCACCAGCCGGGCCCCGACCACCCCGCCCAGGTGCCGGCGGGCGTAGGCCTCGGTGCAGCCGGCCAGCGCCGCCGCGGTAGTGATGCCCGCCGCGTGCAGCTTGGTGGCGTACTGCCGGCCGATGCCCCAGACGTCTTGCACCGCCACCTGTTCCAGCGCCCAGCGGCGGCGGTCCTCCGAGTCGAGGTGGAGCACCCCGCCCAGGGCCGGCAGTTTCTTGGCCAGCCGGTTGGCCAGCTTGGCCAGCGTCTTGGTGGGGGCAATGCCCACGCAGGTCGGGATGCCGGTGCGGGCCAGCACGTTGGCGCGCACGGTGCGGGCGTAGGCATCCAGACTCTCGACCACGAATGGCACCAGCCCGTGCAGGTCCAGGAAGGCCTCGTCGATGGAGTAGACCTCCACCGCCGGGGCCACCTGGCCCAGGTACCACATCACCCGGCGCGACATGTCGCCGTAGAGGGCGTAGTTGCTGGAGAACACGGTTACATGGTGCTGCTCCAGCAGGGGCTTGACCTGGAAGTACGGGTCGCCCATGCGCAGGCCCAGCGCCTTGGCTTCGGCGCTGCGGGATATCAGACAGCCATCATTATTTGACAAAACGACCACGGGACGACCATCGAGCCGGGGCTGAAAAACCCGCTCGCAGGACACGTAAAAGTTATTGGCATCGACCAGGGCGTACATCGGGTAGGAGAGGAGGAGAAACCGGGAAAAATTAGTCGCGCGTGCGCAGCAGCGCGGCCAGCTTGCCGGGAATCAGCTCATGGAGCACGTGGGTCACGACGCCCCAGATTTTCACGTCGCCGGCGTCGTGGATTTCCCAGGGCTGGTAGGCCGGGTTCTCAGGCTTGAGCCACCAGGTGCCGTGCTCGCAGACCAGGCGCTTGACGGTGCACTCGCCCTCCACCACGGCCACGACGATGTGGTTGTGGTCGGCTTCGAGCTGCTTGTCGACGGCCAGCAGGTCGCCCTCGTGAATCTCGGCGTCCTTCATGCTCTCCCCGCTGACGCGCACCAGGTAGGTGGCGTCTGGGTGGCGCAGCAGCAGGCGGTTGAGGTCAAAGACTTCGTCCGTGTAATCGGAGGCTGGCGAGGGGAAGCCCGCGGAGACCGTGCAGCTGAAGAGCGGCAGGAGAAAGGGGGTTTGGTGGGCGTGAACGGGGATTAACTGGACACTTCGCATAGGGGGCATCAATAGGGCAGTACCACAATAATACGCGCTGCTAATAAAATTAGTATGAAAAATGGCTAAAATAAATAGTTAGCACATTGGCCGTTTGATAAAAGAAGTCCGAAAACGATGCGGGAACGGTCGCGCCGGATTACGTGGTGGACATCACCCAAAGGCAGAGTCGTGCGTATGGCCGTAACTTGATTGTCAATTCTCCCCTTCTATATGATTTCTTCCGTTACCCTTCGCCGCTGGCTGGTCAGTGGCCTGGCGCTCCTGGCCCCGGCCGCCGTTTTGGCGCAAGCGCCCGCCCCCACCTTGCTGGACGATTTTAACCGGCCGGACAGCCCCACGGTGGGCGCGGGCTGGCTGGAAACCGAAACGACGGCCGGCACGGGCGCTTCCATTGTGAGCAACCAACTCAAGCTCAGCAGCGGGGTGCTGGGCAAGGACTACGTGTCGCGCGACGTATCGAGCCGCTACAGCCCGGTGCTGCGCCAGAATGCCGACCAGCTGACCTGGCTCTTTAACATGCAGCAGTCGCGGCCGAACCCGTCGGGGTTCGGGCCCAATAACTACGGGGCGGCCTTCGTGCTGGCCGGTAGCGCGGCGGACTTCACCACCGGCAACGGCTACGCGGTAGTGTATGGCAATTCGGGCGCGCCGGACAGCCTGAAGCTGGTGCGCTACACCGGCGGGCTGGTAGGCCCCACCAACCTGCGCACGCTGGCGGCGGTGAGCGTGCCAGTGGCGGCGGGAGCCACGGCCGGGCCGGCGCACACGGTGCGGGTACTCTACGCTCCGGACGAGGACAACTGGACGCTGGAAGTGAGCGCCAACACGACCAGCTTTGACGACCCGACCACCGCGACGTTTGTGCGCATCGGCGTGCGCAAGGACTCGTCGTTGGCCGCCACGGCGCTGCCGTGGGTGGGCTGCTTCTGGAACCATGCCACGACGGCGGCGGAAAATGCGGTGTTTGACAACCTCTACGTGACGGCGCCGTGCACGCTGGGGCCGGAACCAACGCAGGGCGCGACGGCCGCCGGGGCTTCAAACCTGACCAGCTCGGGGGTGACGCTGAGCTGGACGGCGGGCAACGGCACCGGGCGCCTCGTGGTGGTGCGGCCGGCCAGCGCGGCGGCGACCGCCCCGGCGGATGGCAGCGTGTACAATGGCAACGCCGCCTTTGGCAGCGGGTCGGGCCTGGGGACCGGGGGCTTCGTGGTCTACACCGGGAGCGGCAGCACGGTGAACGTCACCAACCTACTGCCCAACACGGCCTATGCCTACCAGGTGTACGAACTGCTGGGCACGGGTTGCACGACCAACTACCGGCAGGCGACGCCGGCCACGGGTACGTTTACCACCGCGCCCTGCGTGCTGGCGGCTTCGCCCACGGTGGCGACGAGCAATGGCACGGCGACGGCCGCCGGGCGCACGTCGGCCACCTTTGGCTGGACGCCGGGCAACGGGGCCAACACGCTGGTGGTGGTGCAGCCAACCGGACCCGCAGGGACCTTTCCGGCGAATGCGACGGGCTACACGGGCAGTCCGAACTACGGCGGGGGCAGCGGGTTGGGCGGCGGGGCGTTTGTGGTGTACGCCGGCCCGAGCACCACGACCAGCGTGACGGTGACGAACCTGGTGCCCGGGACCCAGTACCGGGTGACAGTGTTCGGCTACAACGGGGCCGGGTGCTCGGCCATTTACATGACCTCCTTCTTTGCCACGGTGGTGTACAACGTGCCGGTGCCGCCGGTGGGCACGCTGCTGCCTTTTCGCGGAAACATTCACGCCCACAGCAGCTACTCGGACGGCAACCAGGACGGGCTGGCCACGACGCCCCTGCAGGATTTTCAGTACGCGGACGCCTCGCTGCACACCGACTTTCTGGGCATCTCGGAGCACAACCACGCCGGGGCGGGCATGAGCCTGCCCAACTACGCGCGCGGCCTGCAGCAGGCCGACCAGGCCACGACGAACAGCTTCGTGGCGCTGTACGGGATGGAGTGGGGCGTGATTTCGGGCGGCGGCCACGTGGTGGTGTACGGCGTGAACCAGTTGCTGGGCTGGGAGCCGGGCAACTACGACGTGCTCACGCCCCGCAACGACTACCAGGCGCTGTTCCGGGAAATCAACCGGCGGCCGGGCGCCTTTGCGACGCTGGCCCACCCCAACCGCACGGATTACGGCAACCTGACCGGCACGGCGTTCAGCCCGCGGGCGGACTCGGCCATCGTGGGCACGGTGCTGCGCTCGGGGCCGGCCACGTCGACCAACACCAGCTACACCAACCCCTCGCGGGGCAGCTACACGCCCTACTTCCAGACGCTATTGGCCAAGGGCTACCACACCGGCATCAGCATCGACCACGACAACCACAACACGACCTTCCTGCGCACGACCCAGGCCCGGCTGGTGGTGCTGGCCCCGGCGCTGACCAAGGCCGACATCATGGACGCGCTGCGGCAGCGGCACTTCTATGCCTCGGACGACTGGAACGCGGAGGTGAGCTTCACCCTCAACAGCCAGCCCATGGGCTCGATTTACGCCGACCAGGCGCCGGCCTCGATGAGCGTGAGCGTGAGCGACGCCGATAACGAGCCGGTCAGCTCGGTGCAGGTGCTGCGCGGGGTGCCGGGCAACGGGGCCAAGCCGGTGGTGGTGGCCACAGCAGCGGCCGGCGCCACGGCGCTGAGCTACGTAGACCCGCAGGGCGTGAACACCACGGCGTATTACTACGCGGTGGTGGCGCAGGCCGACGGGGACAGCATTGTCACTTCCCCTGTGTGGTACACGCGGCGCATCATCACGGCCACAACGCCAGGGGCCGAGGAGGTGGCATTGGCGGTGTTTCCGAACCCCACGGCGGGCACGGCAACACTGTCCTACTACCTACCGGCGGCCAGTACAGTGCGGGCAGATGTAGTGGACGCAATAGGCCGAAAGGTGGTGAGCCTAGCAACTGGCCAGCAGCAGGTGGCTGGGCCACACACGTTGGCAGTGCCAACGCTGGCACCGGGGCTTTATACGGTGCAGCTTACATACAACGCCGGCACCGCTCACTGCAAGCTGATAGTGGAATAACGTTTCTGGTCAAACCTGAACAGCCCCGTCTTCTTTGGTGAAGCCGGGGCTGTGTATGTTACGACCAAGACATGCCGCCCGCTTTTGCGGCTTGCAACGCCATATGAGGTATGAGTGCTGTCCTATATTCGCCCTCCTTCGTAAACCAAGCACACTGGCAGTCTTGTGTATTGCCGTAGGCAGCGTTTAGCACCACTAAAGCCGGCCCGCCGGTTATTAATTGAACTTTGTCTCCTGCTAAGTGTAGGATTGTGCTGGCCATACAAGAACGAGTTGGTAAAGTGAGCCGCCAAGCTACGAAAAAGCCCCGGCTGGTGGTCCGGGGCCTTTTGTTTGGCATAGGGGATATTAGTAAATCAGTGAGAAATTGGGCAAATGGTCCAGATTATCCGTCAAACTACTGTCTGGTTTTGAACGCAAATACTTGCTACTCCCACTACCAACAACGTGGACGATTTCCCCATGGTACCAAGCCTTGTTTGTAGAATTCCATACCAATGTTGTTACGATATTGCTGGCCTGCTCTACAAGCCGAATAGCATCCGCTTTAGACGTTTTGCTCGCCAGCGTGACAGTGTTCTTAGTAGTGTCTGCTACTGTATGAACAGCGTAATGTGTAATTACACCACCTGAGCCTGTCCAAACGCCGGATATTCTGTATGTAGCCATGATTTTGGTTTTTTAAGCAAAAAAGTGAGTTGAAGTGAGTGCGTTGCGCAGAATGAACACCGCGGCTAGTATGTCTCGGTTTCCGACAGGTAGGCCCGCGATAAGTACCCTTCTACTTCGCCCTCGGCCGTCGTCGTGCTCACCTTCACCCACTTCGCGTTGGTGAGTTCCTGCACCGTCACCACATCGTTGCGTTCCAGGACGCGAACAACCGCAGAATCAGCAGATGGCGCTGCCCGCAGGTTAAGCGTCGTAGCGGCCACGTAGTAGTCCCCACTCACTCCGATAGCTACCTTGGAGGGCGTCGGCGCTAACACATGGCCTGAGCCCCCACCTCGATAGGAGCGGCTTGTCTTGGTGGATGCTCGGGAAGGAGAGCGATAAGTACGCCGCGGTGTTGATGGGGCGCACACGCCGCAGGTTCCCCCGCCACCGGCGCAGTGGCCACAGTAGTTGCAATTGGAGCAAGCACGGCAAGAGGCGTCGCCAGAGCATCGGGCCAGTTTGGCTAATGGATTAGCAAGACGGAACGAGGCCTTGCGGGGAGTGGCGTGGCTTGCTTTTCCACCGCCATCGTTCGGTGGTATGGCCCCGGTGAAGAGCAGAGAAAGGAACAGTAGGAGCAGTTTCATTCGGTAGAACCTGTTAAAAGATGAATTAGTCGATAGCCGTCGCGCCAGCAATGCCAATGCTTACGGTGGCCACTTCGTTGGGCGCAGCCGTCTTCAGCTTGTAATGCGTCGTGCCTTGCGGGCGCACGAGCTCGTAGATGGGGTACTGCTGGGTGCCCAATTCGGTCTGGGTTTGGGAGTACCAGGTGACCGATAAGACCGGGTCTTTGAATCGGGCCAGCGTGGCTTGGTTCGTGATGTCGCCTTCGAGCACGAGCTGGTTGATGAAGTTGCGGTGGTGCGTGCCCTGCACTTGCAAGTACTCCTGCGGCGCCGACTGCTCGCGCTGGAGTAATTCGGCGCGTAACTCCGCGGCGGTTTTGGGACGGGCTGCTGGCACTTCAACGGTGTAATCGTTGCCGTGGGAGTTGGCTTGGGAGCAGGATTGAGTTAGCGCGAGAAAGATAAGCGCAGAGATAGGCAGTAGCGGTTTGAGCATTGGATGTCGAATGATTAGTGACTGCGACGCTGAAAGTTGATGATGGCCTCCTTGTCTCGGAGGTGGCCTTCCAATTCTTGAATCCGGACGTGTGCGACCTCAAGAGGTTGGCGGGCATTTTTATGCCCTTTGCGGATGCCGCTGGTGTAGGCAATAATGAGCAGTGCGGCCAATGTTAGCAGCAGGCCGCCAACCATGATTGGGAAGTAGAACATGTCGCGTAAAGTGAATTAGACTGCCTGTGCCTCGCTCAGCAGCGCCATGGTCTTGCGGTACTCCTGCGCTTCGGCTTCGTGCAGAAAGTCTATCTCCCCGTGATTCGCTTTCACGGCTTCCGCAATCTCGGTCAGCGTTACCCGGAAGAATTCCTTCCGCTCGTTGATGCGATTCAACCGCCGGTGATGAAAGAGCCGGTGCAGGGTATTTTCCAGCTTCGGGGCATCGTCGCAGTAGATGACGGCGTGCACATCAAACTGAAACGGAACCGACGCATCACCGAGCTCCTTGACCCGGTCGAGCGGCTCCAAGCGGCGCGTCATGCCGATTTTGTACACGTCTTCGCCGAACGAGCCGATGTTGGAAATGACGTAGACGTGGCCAGAGCGCGTCAATTGCGCCTGCGAGATGGCCCGTTGCTTCACTTGTTGGGCCTGGGTGAGTTGTTGCTGAAGTTGCGCAATCTGCGCCAAGAGCTTCTGCTGCTTTTCGCCGGTCGCCTGCTCCACTTCCAGCTGGGCTTTGCGCAAGGCATCGGCGTAGCGCTTTTCCTCCTTCTCGGCATCGGTGCGGGCTTTCTCCAGTTCGCGCTGCGCAATTTCCTCCTCGCGCATCTGCTCCCGGACTTGCCGCTGCACATCTTTCTCCTCCTGAAGCTTTTCCTGGACCTCGTGAATGAGATACAGCTCCCGCAAGCGCAGGTCTAAATAGCTCTCCGAAAGGCTGCTGTGTTGAGACTTGCTAATCTTGTTGATGGCCTCGTACGACTTGCGAATGCGGGACTCCATCACCCCCACGTTATTGAACTTCACCCGCGCAATGGCGGCATCGCACTCGCCATTAAAGGCCCGTAAGATGAGTTTGAGGTACTGTGCGGTATTCTTGCGTCCCTCCACGACACTGCCGTTGACGGTCCATTCGGTGGAACAGGTAGCCGCCGTGCCCGCCGTGATGAGGTTCTTCTGGGCGATGCGCGTGTGTTCCAGCTTCTGCTGATACTCGACTGAGGTCACGAAGTCGAACTTGGGCTTGTAGAAGCCAAACGACTGCAGATTGGCTTGTTCATCCAACGCCGCAAACTCGGCCTGCAATTCGTTGATGCGTTTTTGTAAGTCACGCTGCTCCTGCTGCTGGATTTCCTGCTGGTCGGCCAGGGTCGAGATGTTTTGCGTCAACCGGTCGCGGGTATCGGCTAACTCTTGGGTGATGCGCGCCCGCTCGGCAGTCGCTTCACTAACGATTCGCTGGCCCTCTGCATCGGCATCGACGACCGGCCGGAACCGTTCCTCCAGCGCGGCGATTTGCGCCCGTGCCGCGTCACGCTCCTGGCGAGCCGCATCGCGGTCAGCGGCGTGCAACTTCCCTTTTTTCCAGATTAGGTAAAGCCCAATGGCTAAGGCCGCGCAAACGAGGCCTAGGAGGAGTGCGGTGTTCATGGCTTCGCCGCTTACCCTTTATTCTTGAGGAGGATGACGCCCAGGATGTTGGTGCTTTCCTGCTCATCCAAACCCAACGCTTGCGCAATCTGCTCGAGGATGACCTGCTCGGCGGCGCCCACAACGCCATCGGAAGCGGCGAAGTCCACGCAGTTTGCAAAGAGGGTTGCGCGCAAGTCAACGGGTACATGAGGTGCTGCCAGGGTCACCGTTTCTTTACGGGCACCCAAGGCCACCACTTTGGGCGCAATGCGGCGATACATATCCAACACGTTAACGCCCCGGAACAATGCCTTCTGTTGGGTTAGCACCACCAAGGCATTAATCTCTTCGTCGTCCACGTTCCCATCGGCCGACATACAGGCATAGAGAACGGCAAAGAAGGCTTCGCGCGGGTCAGTAAAAGGGTTAGTCTGAACAGCATTGCTGCTGAATACTTTGTCAAAGAGGCCCATGGGCTGCGGGGAGATTTTGGTGATGCGAGAAATGAAAGCTGGTATTCAATAGAAAAGAAATACACTTTTTTGCTATATCAGCGAAACCTACACATATTCCATTGTAGTACCAAATTATCCCAAAATAGGACAATATCTCATTATGGGATAATGAGAATTATTTTGCTATTAAGCTCATTGCAACGGCACCGATACGACACGCCGGGAGCCGTCCTCTTAATGGCAACCCCAACGTTGTCGTAGCATGGTAGCCGCCCATGGCCTTTATCGTATTTACTTGATTCCCGCATGTGCACAGCACGACGTGGTTTTGGCGCAGCGCCCGGCAAGGGTAGGTAAGGGCACCGGTGGTGGTAAGTCTGACAGGCTTTGCCGTGTTCTGCGTGTATGCGGGCATTCACGGGGTCAAAGCGACTGACCATTACGCCACGCAAGTTCACAACGCGACTAAGAAAGCCTCGCTTAATCATTCAGCGAAACGGCTCAAATAGAATGAGCGTGTCTAGAAAAGACAAAGCCCTGACCATGGGCCCGGGCTTTGTTGATGCTTCTGGGGTTTCCGCAGCTTGGCCAGCAGCTGGTGAACGCATTCGCGGAAGCAAGGAGCAATTCGGCGACGGCATTCGCAAATGAAGCTATTGTGACGGTTTCGGAAAACCTGTCCGTCGGCAGCGTTCGGACGCCACCGCTGCATCGGTTTCAGGGCCGCACCTTAGCCGTTCGGAATTAGGTAGTTTTTCGTACAGCAGTATCCAAGGAATTGGGAAAACAGGAATAGAGGGGACACAATTTTTTTACGAGGGGGTAAGTGTAGTAAGTCATTGCCTTAAGCCGCATCGAACACCGGGTAAGAATAGGCCAAGCAGGAGGTTGAAAACATGCCTTATCTTTAGCAACCTAACTGTCACCTCTTTTGCTACGTATGAATCCGGCTAGTTTAGAGCCAATTATCAGGGAGTTAATAGCCTCCAAGCGCGAGGGTGACTATTGGGACTTCAAAGTTAAGCCCCACGATAACAAGGCGGATTTGCTGCACGACGTGCTTTGCTTGGCCAACTCCCTACACCAAGGTGACCGGTTTCTTATTTTCGGCGTCGAGGACCATGCGAACGGAGCTACCACTGTGGGGCTGGACCCCACAAAAAGCCGAAAAACTCAGGCGGACTACCTCGATTTTCTGGCAGGCCAACAATTTGCAGGAGGCAATCGACCAGCGTTGAAGTTGGTCCCGCTGGTCTTATATGGCTTGGAAGTAGAGGTGCTAATTATTGCGGATAGGCCTGTTAAACCCTATTGGCTGACCGAAGATTATGTCGAAGGAAAACGTCGCGTGCGCCAGCACATTTACACCCGAGACGGAGACCGGAATACGGCTATGGATAAGTCGGCCGATTTAGTCCTAGTCGAAAAGATGTGGCAGCAGCGGTTTGGCATGGATGTTTTGCCGATGGAGCGAATGCGGCAGCTACTGCACGAGCCTGCAGGTTGGGAAGTCGACTTTGACAGCAAATCCGATGCTTATCATCGGTCTTTCCCTGCCTATCAGGTTAAGCTCTCGGCTACCGAACTCTTTTGGGAGGCTTATAACTACTCTTTTCCAAACAGAAACGCGTTTCTGGGTACCGCTGAATTTTTCTACAACGCGACCAAGCTTTTTGAGCTGGAATATGTAAAGCTGGATGAGATGAGGCTGTTATTGCCGTCCCCAGCCATCAAGCAAGTACTCCTGCTAGGCCGCGAAATGTGGTATCACTATTATAACCGAAGCACGCCCGCCGGAGATTTTCTCGCTTTCCTCACGGCCAAACGGCCGGGGATGGAATCCAGGGGGAGCAAGGCACCCTTCCTGGTGTTCCGCGACCAGGACGAGCAACAGGCGTTTCACAATTATCTGGACGCTCACCAAGAACAGCTAGCCGATGCCTTACCGGGGCTGAGCGCGCAACTGGCAGCGCAGGAGATAGCGCGGGATGGTTATTCTCCGGTAATCGACCTGCTCGAAATTGACCAGATAGGGCAACTCTACTCTGCCTGGCGTTCCTCCACGGACTACTTTAAGCCCGCAATCAGATTGGAAAAATTTGACTGAATCCGACGCACAACCTCTTCAGAAGATAAGCCCCACTGAGCGGCCAAGTAGTGGATTACCATTGCCACGTCGCCCGGCTCTGCAATCCGATTGCTAACCTGAACGAAGGGCCCATCGGTTTCGGTCAATAACTTTTCCTGTGGAATGCTGGCTATTATCTGTCGCCCTTTTTCCGAGCGAATCATTGCTGGATTGACGGAAAAATAGTACCCGTGTGCGCTAATATTTTTCAGGGTGGCTACTGGGCCGGTGTACCAATGGAATATCGCCAACCGGATGCCTGCACTAACGAGCATGGCCAGAACTTCCGACTCGGCCCCCCGGGAGTGGAGGCTCAGCAGCTTTTTCTGGCCCTGAACCTGTTTCAGGACAAAGGCAAAGCTTTGCAGTTGCTGCTGCTTGGTGGCGACTCCGTCCCGGCTGAAATCAAGCCCGACTTCGCCGACGTAGGACGTCAGCGCCAGGTTTTGCTTAAACAACTCATATTCGGCTTGATGCCGTGGCGCATGAAGTGGGTGAAGACCCAATGCTAACCGAATTTTGCGGAAGCCCAGTAAGTGCGGCCTTCCTTGGGCAAAGTGACTCGGCAAATTGGTCATGGCCAGGGTGATGACGCCCGCTTGTTCACATCGACGGGCTACCTGCAGGGGATTGGGGTATAAGTCGATGTGGCAATGTGCGTCAATCATGGGAGGCCGGCTTTCTGGCGCAATTTAGGCTCAGGGCACGTACTTACCCAGGCCGCTAGTTCCTGCCGCGTCTTGCCGACCAAGGTGGCGTACCCAGGCAGCTTCACCAAATCATCAATGCCGTTGACGAGCAACTCGGTTCGAATCTGGCGCGGGGTGAGCGTCGTCGCGAGGAAGGACAAACAGGCATCCAGGTCCTGGCCCCGTTTGGTGGTCAGTCGTTGAAACGTCGCGTCGTATTTCAACTCCTCTAAGTTATTGCCGTAGGTGGTGGGGTCTGGGTGCCCGAGTAGGGACGCCCGGCGGTACACGCATGGCATGCACACCCCACAGTGGGAAGAGCCTAACCGAAACCAGCCCCGGGGGTGGCCCCGCTTGCCACAAGAGTTGGATTCGCCCACAATCGAGAGCAGGAAGGGTAAATCCGCACACCCGGCCACCATTTCCCCCTTGGTCTGAAACTCGTAGGGATTTGCAACAGCCGCTGACAGGCCCAACTGCGCGAGCAGCCGAGCGATGTCCTGAATGACCCGGGGGTGAGTCGTACGGGTGCTGCAGGACGAGCGGCGCGAGGCACTCAGCGGATAATTCAGGGACACACTGCCATTCTCGGGCACCCCAATGGGAACGTTCCCCCCAACAGCGTCACCCATCAGCACCGCTAGGCTGATGAAAAGCAAAGAGCGGCTGCGCAGCGTGTTCTCCTGATGGGCGAGCGTGGCATTTTCCAGGAATACCCCAACCGAATTACTCCACGTAAACTGATTAGGGAATCGGGTGGTCAATTCCTGCGCCAGCTTGTGTTGGTCGCTTTTTGGCCCGTGCATGTTGGGGTCGTAATGCGACACGAGCAGGAGTTTCTTCGCTGGCTGGTTGTGCAGGAAGTCGATGGCCCCAATCAGCGAATCGAGCCCTCCGGAGAACAGGTTAATCTGGTCAATGCCCCCTGGCGTAAAA
Organism: Hymenobacter monticola; assembly: GCF_022811645.1. Taxonomy (NCBI): domain Bacteria; kingdom Pseudomonadati; phylum Bacteroidota; class Cytophagia; order Cytophagales; family Hymenobacteraceae; genus Hymenobacter; species Hymenobacter monticola. The sequence continues at coordinate 41,869 of NZ_CP094535.1, forward strand.
GCCACGGCACTGGCCGCGGGAAGGACTAGGGGGCTGGCGGTGAACTGGACCTGCCAGTAGTCGCCGGTGAGAAACGAGAGCAGCTTGGCCACGTCAGCCTCTTTGCCTTGCCAAGCAGTGGTCGCCAACACCGGCAGCGAAATGCTCAGCTCCCGGGACCAGCCATCCACGGAGTAAGGGCGCCGTTCAATCAGGCGGTCAATGCCGTAGACACACGAAGCCAGGAACAACAGGTCAAACGCCACGGGAGATGCGTGGGCGCAATATTCCAGTATTTCATCGCACTTGATGACGATGGTCGCCGTTTCCATATTGGCGGCGGCCCGGGGGTTGGGAAAAGCGACGGTTGCCCGTAAGGAGTTATCGGTATCTAGGGCAGCGGGCGCCGTAATGGTAAGGTCAATCTGCATGATTAGAAGAGGGCCAGAATGCTGTCAAAAATGTCTTCGATGATTTGGCTACCCTGTGGGCCGGCCCAGTCGATTTGCGCAATCGGGCGCGCAGCGGCAATGACCTGCACCCGGCCGAGGATGTCCTCTTTGATTTCGTCAAACGTGGCGGCCGCAACGGCGGAGCCTTTCAACTGGGTAATTTTCTCTTGGAACCGCTGGGACAGGTGCTCGAAGATGTAATACCCGAAGTACTGGCAGAGAAGCTTTTCCAGCCCATTGCCGGCGGCCAGGGTCTGCAGCGCGGCTTCGAATTGTTGCGGGGTCTGGCCCGGCTGCTCCAACTGTTCCAGCACTTGTCCGCAGGCGGCAATAGCCGCGGTTTCGTCCATCCCGGTGCTGCCATCCGAACAGAGCAGGATGATGCGGTCAATAATCTCGGCGACCGTGAGCCCGGAAAAGTTGAACGGGGCGGCCGGTGTCGCCAGGGCCCCGCCAAGGCCGCTGGTGCCAACCAACGTGAAAAACCGGGTTAGCTGGCGCGCGACGCGGGTCCCGGCCCGGCCCGTCGCGGCGGAAGTGCCCCGGCTCACGGCCCGCCGCCCGCCGGCGGCTTGAATCAAGTGCCCAACGGCTTGCTTAATTTGATGGTCTTTTCGCTTACTTAACGTTTGCTGCAGCTTGGCATTGGGCTGTGGCTGGTTAGCAAGTTGTCCTTGTTTGTCAACGGTCTTCGCGACTGTCGTGATGTCCAAGCTCAGGTTTCCCCAGTTGGGCTCGCCCGTTACCCCGGGAATAATGCGTTGCGTCGTTCCCATTATTTTGTTGCGCCAGCAATGGCTTTGCCAATTTTAGAGGTTGGGGCGTACACGCGGTACAACTCCAGCAGAGCCGGGACCTTCCCAGCGTTCAGCCTGAGCGTGTTGTGGAGGGAAAAGGGGATATCCTCGTGGCTGGTTTTAAGCAGGGCGCTTTTGTAGGCGGACAGCGCCGCGGGCATCCCCGCGATGATTAAATCAATCAATACCCGGTGGCCTTTCCCGGCTGGACGCTTGATGACCTCCTGAGCCAGCATGTCCAGCAACAGTGCCTGCTCGTGCTCCTTGAGGCTGCTCGTCGCTTGCTGCGCGGAGGTTCGAAGGATGGTCTCCGACGCGTGCTCCATCAACTCGCGGAACAAGGTTTTGATAAGGGGCGGGATGAGTGACGCCCCGCTGATGCTGCCAGACAGCTGGTCGCGGGAAAGCCAGAAATAATCTCGTAAATCCACCTCCGCCAGTTTGGGCTCTACCTTCAACCAGCGCACTACCCGCGTCGAGGTCCATTGGGCGCCGAACTGGCCTTTGATATCTTCTGCTTTGCCCTCCGTGGCCACTCTCTCTAATTCGGTTAGCTCCTTGGATTCGCCATCCTGGGTGGCTTGCCAGTCGTAAACCTGCCGGAATAAATCCGGCTCGATGTATTCGAGCACCATGAGCTTGCCCAGCACATCGAGTCGAAAGGCGGTAAACTTGGCGACATTGGCCAAGCGGGTGCGCAGGGTAAAGGAGTTGAGGAAGCGCTTAATCTGGCGTGGATTCCCCTTCAGCCCCTCGGTAATAACGGGGGCCAGCGAAGTAACCAACGGCGCATTGCGCTTGAGTTCCTCGGCTTCCTTGGTGGTCATCAGGGAATTAATGTCCGCGAAACCAAAAGCGCCGTACCGGTTGGCGGTGCGGAATTTTTCAAATGCGCTCAGCACGTGGCCGTAGGTCGGGACGGCCAGGTGCTTTTCACAAAACAGCAGGGACAAGTACGTTTCCACTTCCGAATCCGACAATCGGGGCAGGTGGTACGGAATCTGAATTAGCTTTTCGAGGTAGTCTTTCACGAACTGGTCGCTGATGCGCTCTGTTCGGGCATCGGCCTGACTGGGCTCGTCGGCGGTAAGGCGGGATTTGTAGCGGTACTCAATCGCGTGCTTGACAATACGCGGGTCCGCTCCTATCACGAAGGCCGTTTTGGGAACGTTCAGGAAGAGCTTGATGGCTTCCAGGTTTTCAATCAGCCGTTCCGGGCTGCAGCGGTCCAGGTCGTCGATGAGGACGACGAGCCGCTTGATTTTGGTCTCGGCCAGCAGTTCTTCAAACTTCTGGCGGAACTCCCGCACCAGCATGGCCTTTTCGTCGGGTGCTTCCTTAACCAACGCGCTGAAGTCTATCTTTTCTTCTTTGTCGTCGTCGTCCTTCTTCTTTTTCTTGCCCCCAAATGCCTGGCCTAGTTTTTCCGCTATTCCGGTAGGCAACGCGCTCGAGACGGCCGCCATCAGCCCCGCCGGTCCCCCCATGTGGGCTAGAATTAACGGCAGGGCCACGTTTTTAAAGCCCAGCCCCATCACGCGCATCCAATTGACCGATTTGAAGAGCTGGGCTACTTTGGCTTTTACCTCCGGACCAAAGCGCTTCTCATCGTTGAAGGCTTTCAGGATGGAATCCAACAGCGCGGCTTTGGCATCGTCGTATCCTTCGAATACCCAGCCGTTGAAGTAGAGGCAAACGGTGTCGTCATCCAGGGCATTGAGCCGGGCTTCCATCATGCGCATGATGCTGGATTTGCCGCTGCCCCAGTCTCCGAACACCCCGATAGTTACGGGTAGAATAGTATCATCCAGCACCAGGGTTTCCAGCAGGTCTGCGTGCACCCGAAAGCCCAGCAGGTCATTTGTCGTTTCACTATCAGACCACATGAAATTTGGTTAAAGCCGTCCAATCTATTACAAGAACCCATCCTCTGTACAATAAATGTATAGAAATTTAATGCTTTGTTTCCATCGCGATTAAAAAATCTCACTAGAACCATCTAAATGTGTCTTTAAGTCCGACCATCGAGCATGGATACTTATGCAACCTAAGTCTCTTAATGGAGGGTACATACTTGCGCCGAGCTTAGTCATCCATGTCGACTGCAGTAGTGCAGGCAGTCCGTGTAGCAAGGTCAAAGCCGAGGTGGATTAAACCTTGCCATTTCACTCTGGATTTTTACTCGCCACGGTGATTTGAACTCGGTTTTAAACTCAATCTTCTTCAGCATACTGTCCATTTTACAGAAACGCCTCTCGTATGAAATCAAACCATTGATTTCATACGAGAGGCGTTCTCTATGCTATCCAAGTTCATTTACCCGCTATAGGTAAACTACGCGGATGGGATTCTATTCCAACTTAACTGACCACAAGTTATTAGAAGCAAACCGGTTAAATTCAGTTGTTGCCGTTTGCTCGTACTGCGTACGTGTGGCCACGGAATGGTACATATCTGACCGATGCACTTTGGTCAGGAACAGCCATTGCCAGAAGCGCTTCATCAGTCCCATTTTAGCTGAAAAGAACAAATCAATGAGCTTTAAGCCAATTACAATGACGATGCCTGCTAGCAGGACACCAGTATGCACCCGGTCTTTTATTAATACCCCGCCCGCCGCGCAGGCCATCCCCAAACTTGCCTCGACCAAGCGCGCAGTACGTAGGCTGTTGCGCAAATGACGGTGAGTGCTCGTCAGAATTGCTGATTGCAGGGTTTCGGTCGCGACGTCGCGTTCGGTAGCGGCCACTTGGCGCTCGTGGGCCGCCGCCGCGAGTTGCTGTTGGTTGTGTAACTCCTGCTCCTGCCGAGCCTGCTCGCTAAGCGCGACCTGCTGAACCCGTTCCTGCTCGGCTTCTTCCGCCTTTTGGTGTGCAAGGTCCAGTTGGGTTTCAAACTCGGTGCGAGCAAATTCGCTGAAAGTAGGCAGCGTCAACTCAGAGTCATAACTGCGAGCGCTCGTATATCGCTTGTCCGAGTATGCCTTGAGTAGGGTGGAAATAGCCTTCGGGTCCTTGGTAAAGCTGCTGACCTGATTGACATAGCGCACTACCTCTACCCCGGTAAATTCTTGTCCAACTACGCTCTTTTTCAGAAATTTGGTAAACGTAATGTAATCCGCCTCTTTGAAGTTGGCCGATAACGAAGCATGGAGCAGAAATGCCTGGGCTGGAAATAGCACTTCGCTAACACCCTGTTCGTTGGCTTCGGCTTTTAAAATCTCGGCCAGCATCCGGTCAGTGCTCAAGTAGAAGCACTTGACGTCCGAAAAACTGGTGTTATTGAAGGCGCGAGCTCCCTTCACATACAAAATATTGTAGGCATCAACCTGTGCCGCGCTGCCAGTATAGCGCAGAACCCGGCGAGCTTTTTTTCCCTCAAACAGGTCCTGGCTCAGTGCCTCTACATCCCGTTTGGTCACTTGCACATCGCGGCTCACCGCCCGAAGCTTATAAAGGTCTTCAAATCGACGAAAATCGGCCATGAGCTTCAGTTCGTACTGCTCGGGAGTGGCTACCACGCCAACTTTTTTGTAGCGATAGTACTGGTTCGCAAACCCTTCCTGAATGGCTACGTCCCCGCCTATGAGGGTGTCTTCCACGAGCTGAGAGGCTTGATTGTTGAAACGTTTCAACATAGCTACAGCCTGTTCCCGTTTGCGCCTCAACTCCTCGTATGTTTGGGCGGTGTAACGAAATTCTACGCCTTGGTGCAGACAGGCCGTCACCAACTCCTCCATGTTAGCCTGCTCTTGCACCCCGTCAATTCCCATGAGGCGAAAAATGACGTTGGTATCGAGCAGGTATACTTTGCCTTTAAATAGGTTGGCGGTAAAATCCTTTACACCCTTACCAGAGGTGACGATTGCAAACTCCAACGCCTTGTAAAAGAGTCGGAAGATAGCGTTGTCTTTGGCCCGGTTTTCATATTCGAGAAATCGGTTGAATACTTTGATGGTTTCAACCGGAAACTTGCCTTTTATTTCTTCGGCCAGCAGCGCCTTTACATTGTTTCCCGCGAGGCCTTGGATGTTTTCATAAATTGACTGGTGAATCATCTCTACCAGAACTTCAGCCAAGTTTTCAGGCAACGTTTCCTGCCGCAGAAAACGGCGGGCGTGATGCTCGATAGAGTTTGCGTCTGAAGTGTGGCACAAGTTATCGTACAAGCCTACTTCCAACGACAACAGCACATCATTCTTTAACGACTCGGTGCGCACATATTCTACCTTGGACAACACATTCTTAAGGTGCTGCCCGGTTGTAGCTATACCTAGTTCACGCACCACGTAGTCCAAGCATTGGCTCAGCAAAGTGCGTTCGTTACTGCGTTGGTAGATGTAGTCACAGACCACGGACACCAACACTTTATTAAATTTTGCCCCATCCATGTCATCAAGCATGCAGCTCAAGCGGAACAGGTTAAATTTAGCCATGTCAGTAGCGACAACTTGGTTGCTTTCAGCTTGTAAACGTTCTATCATTACAAAATAACTATAGGCGATTTGATAATGGCCCCACGCCCGCGTGTTTACCAAACCGGCCCTGAAAATAAACAGCAGCACTGCGCTTTACTCAGACAATCTGACGCAGTGAAAAACGATACATGAGTAGCTGCGGAAAGGAAGGCGCAGCAGTCACTGGAAATTGTAGCAGTTGACAATAAGCAACCTTTATCAGATTCTCAAAAGCTGATTTCGCCGAGAACAAGTTTGCTCCATTAAGTTATCGAGCGAACATGTCTACCTGATAGGGCACGCCGTGTACGGCAAAAAGTTTTGCACGAAACTCATACCAAGTGGAGCAGGTTTGCATGAGAGTAATCGCTTCGTCTCGGTATTGCTCTAGTTCGGCCTGACCATCAGCGTTGAGAAATTAAAAGTGTTTATACAGCCGGCCACCGCCGGTTCTTTTTGGATTGAACATACGCAGGGTTGACAACACCTCCTGCGAAAAGCGATTGTAAATCAGCTCATTAATCCAAATGCCTACTTCATCGGGCTTGATGTAGTACGCTGGGTCCAAATGGTGCCAACCATTCAGACGGTAAATTTCTGAGAAGAAAGGAATTGAACGAGGAAATCGGGGTTCATAAGGTTGGCGTTTCGCGGCAATCAGCGCTTTGAGGGTGCCTAGTGAAGTAGTGCTGCCGCCCAGCAGTTCAATGGCTTCGTGGTCCCGTTGCTTTTTCAGCTCCAGCCGTTGCCGGTTAAGAGTGTCGGTTTGTTGCAGTAGCAAGCCAGAAAGCAACGAGCGCTCCAGCTTCTCCTCATGGCTTATTTCAACGTTGCGGAGGTTCTCAAATAGCAAGCCTGGAGAAGCAAGGTTATCTGTTTCTGCGGGGGCGTTCGTCTTTTTAGCTTTCTTCATGACTGCTATGCGTACACTTTGAATTTAACTTTCTGAATCTTTTCCTCAACCATTTCCGTCCCGTGGCAAGTCATATCAATGAGTCCGACCGCTCGATTCACATCTGGTGAATTTGCCCGCGCCAGTGCCCAAGCCGAGCGACTGTCGGAGTCCCGTGCTGTGAAAACATAGGGGAAGCTCGGGTGGACGTGGTTCTCCGCGGCAAACTCGGCGACGTATTCTGCATCGTTGATGAAACGACGCACTTGGTCTGTTTTCTCTTTTGAAAATAAATAGCCGCGCGCAAAATCATCGGCTTCCTTTTCTCGTTCCCTCACGGATAATTGTTCGTTGGAATCGTCCGTCAGGTGGTATTTATTGGCCTTGATTTCTTCCCAATCGAATAACACGTGGTACAATTCATGAACCAGGGCAAACCATACAGTGGGATAGAAGCCAACGTAGTTGGTGAGCGCAATGCACGGCTTGCCATTGACGCTGAATGTCGCGCCCCGCAATTGAAGGGTTTGCAGCGATTGCTGAAAGATTACGGTAATGCCGACTTTGTACAGTTGCTTCACCACGTCGACCAACCCTAGGTCCACGTTGGTGGTGTACCAGCGCAACTGGGGAACAAGCTTTATGAGCTCGTCACGACTGTACGGATAGGGATTGCCGATTTCCTTGAACGCAACCGTGGCTGCGTTGACCCAATAAGCGCGGGTAAGATTGTTTTCCGTTTTGAAGTTTCCCGAACTAAAGGCAATGTCCACGTTCGGTTTGCGGTACTCGAATATGGATTTCAGGCCCAATCGGGCAGTAAGTCGCTTCTCGATATGCGCAAAATCGGTAATGTTATCGAGTAGGCCAGCTTTTCGCAACACCGCTAGGTCAAAGTTCTCCTTAATAAAACTGATTCTGTCGGGGGTAATGGTGTCGGTAGGAAAGTGCTCTTCTACTGCATCCAAGTACAATTTTACTACCTGTTCCTTCGATAGCTGTAAGAAGCTAGCCAACTTGGCAAGGTTGGTAATGTCCACTAGTTTCTGAGTACCACTCAAGATTCCCTTTAGCGTACGGGGCTGGATATCGATGATTTTGCACGCGTTGGTGAGGGCCATATCCAATTCCAGGAGCTTTTTGTCGAAAAGCGCCTGAAGCGTCTGCTTGTCCGGCTTCATGAGCCCGTTGAGCAGAGCGTCTATGTCGCTGAACTTATCTATCATATGTTAGTCACAACGAATAAATGTACCGTTGCGTTGGCAAATATATGCCATTAAATTGTTTCAGCAAGGATTTTACAAAAAAAATGCACGGTTGCATCAAGTTTTTTTACAGAATACATGGGAGCGGTTCTTTGATATGGTGAACATTGCCTGCTATTTGAAAGGCTACCAGAATTCCTTCTGCCAAGCCATTATCCACACACATGTATTTAGGCCAAAGGAAAAGACGCAAAGCGCTCGCATTGGATGAATGGGTTTGCATTGCTAGGCACGGTAGTTCAATTGGTTGGGCTGTTCCACAAGGGGATATGAACGTCGTTGGTCACTAGCACGGTCAGCGGCATCGCTTGACGGCAGACAAAAGTCCTTTGATGTTCTCCGGCTTTTACTCAGCATTCCTCGCAAGTGGCACCAAGGTAATTCGCGAACTGCTCGTGATAGCACTTCCTGGTTTGCTACACTCCTTATTATATAGGTAGCATGTCATCATATAAAGAGTTTGTCAGGCTTTGGGTGTTCCTAGGACAGCGAACGGTATTTATTGGGCTTTATATATGACCTTTTCAATAAAGTTGAAGTAATTTACTTTTCATTGATTATTTCAATGATTACCCTCGATAAGCCTTACTTATCGAGGGTAATTTCTGCTTATATTTAGGGCTTCCGAATCCGTTTCGCTTTTCCGCCAACCCTCCGTCAGCCCACCCGCTCGTTATGGAAACCCTGCCGCTCGTTCCCCAATCCACTGCCGTTGGCGCGGCCCGCAACATTGGCGAGTACGCCGCGGCCGGCGCCCGGTATGTGCAGACCGGCCAAGAAGGCGCAGCTAATACCCAGCGTGCTTACGCCGGCGATTGGAAACGCTTCACTGCCTGGTGCCGCGAGCACGGCCGAGCCGCGTTGCCGGCCGACGTGCTCACCGTCGCGGCCTTTGTCACTTCACTGGCCGAGTCCGGCAAAAAGGTGGCCACTATCCAGCGCCACTGCGCCTCGCTGAGCAAGGCCCATCAACTGGCCGGCTTGCCCACGCCCACCGACGACCGCCAGCTCAAGACCCTGCTCGAAGGCATCAGCCGCGAGAAAGGCGTCCGGCAAAAGCAGGCCCCGGCCTTCACGCTCGCCTACTTCAAGCGTGTGCTGCAGGGCATCGATACCGAGCGGCTGGACGGGGTGCGCGACCGGGCCCTGCTGCTGCTGGGCCTGGCCGGGGCCTTCCGGCGCGACGAGCTGGCCAGCCTGGACCTGGCCCACCTGCGCTTCGACGACGATGGACTGGTGGTGGAGTTGCCCAAGAGCAAGACCAATCAAAAAGGCGAAGCCGAAGAAAAGGCCATCTTCTTCGCCCCCGACCGGCGCAGCTGCCCGGTGCGGGCCGTTAAGGACTGGCTGGTAGTGTTGGAACAGCACGGGCGCACGAGCGGGCCCCTATTTCTCTCCTTCCATAAGGGCCAGCGCCTGAGCCGGCGCCGGCTGAGCACCTTTAGTTTGAACGAGATTGTACAGCTCCGGCTCGGGGCGCCCTATACGGCCCACTCGCTGCGGGCCTCGTTCGTGACCATCGCCAAACTCAACGGGGCCGACGACGCGGAGGTGATGAACCAGACCAAGCACAAGACTACCGACATGATTCGCCGCTACACCCGCCTCGACAACGTGCGCCAGCACAACGCCGCTCAAAAACTTGGCTTATAGCGCTCGGCAAATGTGCGCCTTATAATAAGGAGTGGTGGGGAGATACTTCTACAGCGGCAAAACCCAGCAGCGCGAGGCTAAGCTTTGTAGGCTTTTCTTGCGGGGGCGGATAGCGAGCTGTGGCGCCGCCATTATGCGGGCGCTGCCTTAGAGTACTGGGCCTTTATGCAGGAATATGCAAAATTCAAACCCGGAAAATACACGAGCACTCCCTGGGACTATACATCTAGCCGGAATGAGGGTTGTATTTACAAACAAAGGTTCAGGCCAAGTGCAAGCCCAATAGGGCTCAGTAGCTCAGCCCCTCGTTGTACTTGAACAGCGGATACGCGGGGCCTTCATCGTAGCCGGGCACGTCTTCTTGCTGGCTTTGCACGGCGGCTTCGGAAATGGGGGTAGTGAAGGGCATTTTACCACTCGGGTTAAACCTTCCGGTTAGCACGTCCAGCAAGGCATCGGGCGTAGTGCCGAAGGTGGCTAGCACGCCCGGAAAATGGCCTTTTGTTCCGGCGTTGTACACCTCATCGATGACCCACGGGCTGGAGTAGTTGAGGACCAGCACGGTGGGCTTTTTCGCGGTCAAGGCGTTGACGTACGCAACCTCTACTGTGTTCTTGGAAAGTGACAGCAAAATGGGCGCACCATCGGAGGCAAATAAGGGCTTGGCCGTGGGCTTGAGCCAAAGCAAGATGACGTCCGCTTCTTCGGGGGTAGCTACAAACTCTACGGGGTATGCATTGGGACTGGGCCGGTACACTTCGCCCGGCCCCGAAGCGGGCGGGCCAAACTTTTTCTGGTAGGTTTCAAAGTACACTTTCGTCCGGGCTTTCAGGGGCAGTATTTTGGCGTCGTTGCGCAGCAGCACGACGGACTTGCGCAGGGCCACCGCGGCCCGTGCTTGAAACCGGAGGTTGTTCACAATTTTTTCGGCCGCGGCCTCGTCCACGTACGGATTTTCAAACAGCCCGAGTGCAAATTTTTCGAGCAGGAGCAGGCGCACCGACTCGTTGATGAGCGGCAGGTCGGCCGGGTTATTTTGCACCGTTTTGAGCAGCTCCGTGGGGTCGGCGGTACCGGAAAACAGGTTCACGCCCGCGTTCAGGGCCTGGTGGTAGCGCTGCGTGATAGACAGGCTTTCAGCGCCCCAGGGCATCATTTCGATGGGTCCGGTATCGGAATTGATGATGCCCGTAAAGCCGAGCTGGGTGCGTAGCAAGTCGTGAATTACCCCTTTGTTATAGCCGTAGGCAATGGGCTCATATTTGGTATCGGCCGGAATGGAGTAGTAAGGCATGATGGCCGAGGCGCCGGCCTTGATGGCCGCCCGAAACGGAATCAAGTTGTTGTCGAACCGGCCGCCGGGAAATACCTCCTTCTTCCCCCAGACAAAATGCGGGTCCTGCCCTCCCAGCCCTGCCCCACCACCCGGGAAATGCTTGATGGTCAGGGCCACCGAGGAGGCGTTTAGTTGCGGGCCCTGAAACCCGAGCAGTAGCGCTGTAATCATCTTGCCGGTCCAGGCGGCATCTTCGCCGAAGGTGCCGTCAATGCGCTGCCAGCGCGGCTCGGTGGCCAGGTCGGCCATGTACATGTAGCCTTTGCGCAGGCCGGTGGCCGCCCATTCCTGCCGGGCAATGTCGGCAAACTCGCGGGTGAGCGTCAGGTCGCGCATGGCCGAGAGACCCAGCTCGCCGGGCCACTGCGAAAAGGCGGTGGTACCCACGCTCGTGCCGGGGGCCGCGGTGGGCGTGATGTGATTGCGGGGGTTGGAAGCCACGATGGCCGGAATACCCAAGCCGTTGCTTTCGCAGAGGGCCTGCAGACGGTTGGCCCATTCGGCTGTAATGCGAGGGCTGGCGTTGGCCCGCAGGATGAAATGGCGCAGATGAAACTGGGTCACGGCCTTGGTAGTGCCAGCGGCAGTCATCATTGGCACGGGCAGGGGGGCATGCGTAAAGATGTTGGTAGTAGCCACCAGGTCTTCCTCGTTAAACCCGCTGCCAATGGGGTCTTTAGATTTGGGTGCCTCAAAAGACCAGTCGTTTTGCAGGCGGGTGCTGCTGATGAGCATGAAACCCACCTTTTCGGCCACAGACATACGGGCCACTAGGTCGGCGGCGCGAGCCGGGGCCGCCAGCCGCCAATCCTCGTAAGCGTCTAGCTTTCCGTTTTTATTCAAGTCCTTGAACTTAAGGCCGGACAGCTCCAGAATTCTGGCGGAGCGAGTACCCAGAACGGGTTGCCTCGCATTGGCTTTTGAGGAGCCTTGCCCTATTTGGAAAGCGGCGAGAAAGGCCAGGGCCACTATGCTCAATAGCGTGGTCAGCAGGTTTTTTGGCTGTGAAGCAACCGAGCGATAAACAGCGCAAAAACGGACGGGGCGAAGGAGTGAAAATTTCATTGGCAGGAGCAGCGAAGAGGTGGGGGCAGCACATCAAGCGCTGCGTACCAAAAATGTGCGGAATGGTTTATTGCTTTAGCAGCACCACCGGCCCCAGCAGCCCCGCTGGCAGCAGCTGGGCATCGGCTTGGTAAAACGGCAGCGAGGTGTAAGTAATCTTGTCGGTGACGCCGGGCTGCGCATCGCCAATCAAGCGGTTGACCCACAGGTTGGTCACTTTGATTTCCACCTGATTGGCGCCGGGTTTGAAGGCCTTGGTTACATCGACCCGGAAGGGCTTTTTCCAGACCACGCCCAGCGACTGGCCATTGACGATGACTTCGGCCAGGTTTTTCACCTCGCCCAGGTCGAGCCATAGCTGGCCGGGGCCGCCAAACCAGCTGGCTGGGGCCGTTACGGTTTTGGTGTAGGTGGCCGTACCGGAGAAATATTTGATGCCCGCAGAGCTGTGTTCGGTGTAGGATGCCAGCTTGGCAAATGACGCGCTGGACGGTGCGCCTCGGTTGGGCTGGAAAGCCACCTGCCAATCTTCGGCGAACGTGGCCAGCTTCTGCTCCGCCGCCACGGGCACCGTGAACGACGGTTTGGCGGTAGCGTTTTGAAACACCACGAACACGGCATCGTTGGGCGCCAGGGGCAGCTTCACCTTGGTCAGGCCGTTGGCCATTGTGTAGGAAGCAGCTTCCACTTTGCCGGTTTCCGGGTGCCAGAGCTGCGGCGCTTTGCCAGCTACCCGGAACATGGCTTCCACGGTTTGGGCGGCCTCGTTGCGGCTGTTTACCCAGTATACCTCGCCGTCGGGCAGGGTGCGGTGCACGTACAGCAGCTTGGTGGTGGGCTGGGGCTTGTTGTAGGCAAAATCGGGCACCACCCGCAGGGCGGCCAGCACCGTTTCCAAGGATTTGCCAGTGCTGACGTTGGGGTTTTTACCGCCCCAAATGTCGCTTACCAACCGCTGAAACTCCTGCGGGTCGTCGCCTAGGCTCGGTGTACTCGTGGGCTTCACCCCAGCCACCGTGGCCCCGGCCCGCACCAGTTCGCGCAGCTTGCGCAGCACGGGCACCGACAGCTGACGAGCGCTGCTGTCCAGGGCCAGCACGCGGTAACTCATGCCGCTGGGCGTCACCAGCTTGCCGTCTTTCACCGATAACAGGTGGACGAGGGCATCGGCATTAAGAAAATCGTAGTTGTAGCCCTCCGGAACGCGGGGCAGCCGTTTGCCAAACAGGTCCGTAATATTCTGGCCTTCGCCGTAGTAGTACAGAACATCGGCCACAAACCGGCCCTGCTGCAACAGGTAAGATGTGCGGGCCAGGTAGGTGGTCCAGGCGCGGGCCTGTTCGGCCCAGGTTTCGTGGCGGTTGAACCACTGCCCGAACGGTCCCAGGCCCAGGCCGGGCAGTCTGTCCTCCACGGGCTGATGTACCATCGAGTGAATCATGATGCGGTTGATGCCGCTGGCAAACTCCAGGTCGGCCGTGGGCTTCAGGTTTTCGGGTGCGTAGGAATACGCCGAGCCGCCCAGTCCCATGGCTGTCATTGACTCGGCGGCGGCCAGGTTCTGGCCGTAGAGGTGCGCCACAGAAGCCGATTCCCGGTCGTCGGCCTGGTAGCCGGTTTGGTCGCCGCCGTTCACCATGGGGCTGGGCGTCCACATGGCCGACATGGGCACGGCCGCCCGACGCTTCACCTCCATGCCGTCGGCAATCAGGGCCCGGCCCACTTCGTGCGATTCGGTATAGCGCTTCAGGCCGCGGGCGGCCAGGATATCGGTCAGGGCGTCGTAGTGGTAGGCGGCTACCAGGTCGCTCAGCGTCAGGCGGTAGTCGAATAGGAATTGTTCGCTGGCCTGAGCCGACTTCACCACGTGGCCGGTGAGCACCGGTAACCAGGGCAACAGTGCGTAGCCCCGCCGCTTCTGAAACTCCTGCGGCAAGTTAGACGTCCAGTTTTGGGCGCCGGCCTCCCAGCTATCCGTCACGAGGTACTGCAAGCCGCCTTTGCTGCCCATCAGGCCGCCGGTAGCGTCCTGGTACATATCGAGGTAGGTGGTGAAGTACTTTTTGACGGCCACCGGGTCGAGCTTGTCTACTTCCAGCCCCGTAGCTTCCGGAGTAGCCGGGTGATTGACGATGCCCGTCAGGGAATAGCCCACGCGCACCACCATCCAGGTGCCGGGCGGGGCCGTCCAGTTCAGAGTGCCCGCCGCGTCCAGCTTGCCGGTCAGGTCGATGATGTCGGCGGGATTAATGACGTTTGGCGCGGCCGGCGTTGGTTCCGGGCGCAGGCCGCTGGCCGGGGCAAAGGCGGCTTTTTCCTCGAACCGATGAACGCGGGCCACCGGGTGCAGCACAATTTCGGCAATTTCGGTGCCGGGCGAGGGCTTGGGCGGGGCAGGTTTAGTACCCATGAATACGGCCGCCATGTCCATAATAGGCGGCGGGGTTTTCACCGTCACCCGGAAGTACCGGGCCGTAGTTTCCGGTATGGCGATGGTTTGCTGCAGTACCGCGCCCCGCGGAATCGGACACACGGGCTTGAAATGCACGCCGTCGTCGCTGGCTTCCAGGGCGCGGGCGTCGGCCGCGTCGCCGCCCATGCCGAAGTTGCCCATGCTGCCGCCGCCCACCATCGTAATGGCCCGAATGGTTTGGGGCCGCGGAAACGCAAACTGCACCCAGGCAAAGCCGTGGGCTACGTCGGGCGGCAGCAGCGCGGTGGTGCCCAGGTCACCATCCGTAAGCTGCGCCAGCTGAAACCGGCCGCCGCTGGCCGTCACGGTGGCACCCAGTTCGCTCAAGGTTTTGTCGGCCTCGGGCAGCTTGTAGGCGACGACGGCCACATCCCGGTAGTAGCTCGGCCCGGGCTCGGCGCTCATACCAAATTCGGGCTGTTTCGGGATGTTCTGAAACGGCCCTGCCACGCCCGAAGGCTTGGGGGCTACCACGTGCGTGGTGCCGCCTTGCACCCGCGTTTCCGTCCACACCACCTTCTTCATGCCATCGGCCGGCTGCACCCAGGGGCCGCCGCTCTCGCTCCAGCCGGGCGAGCCGGCCACGCCCATTTCCAGGTGCAGCGAATCGGTGAGGCGGGTCATGTAGCGGAAGGCTTCTTTCCACGCCGGCGTCATGTAGGCCAGCCGGTTGGGCACCACCTGCGGCGTGGCCAGGTTGGCGTCGAAGTTCTGAAAGCCCCCAATACCAGTGCGCTGCATCCACAGCAAATCCTGGCGGATGCCGGCTTTGGTGATGTTGCCCTGCATCCAGTGCCACCACACGCGGGGCAGGGCCGACTGGGGCGGGGCCTGAAACGCCGCCTGTAAATCGGCTGGTGCCTGGGCCCGGGCGCCGGCGGCCAGCAGCAGGCAAAAAAAGGTGGCAGCAGATTTCAGCATGGGGTTGGGTGTTCAAAAGATTGGAATGCAGCCGGCATAAGCCGACCCGGCGGGTGTTGTAGGGCGTAATCAAAGCAAGCCCAGGCTATTTTTTAGCAGCGAGAGCTACGGCTTGGCCTCGGCTTTGAAGGTGGGCAGCGCCGGCGCGGCGGGCACCCCCATAAAGCCCTCCATTTTGAGCCACTCGCCGAAGCGCTCTATCCAGGCATCAACGGGCAGGTTGAGCTTGCGCATGCCGAAGCCGTGGCCGCCTTTGGCGTACACGTGCAGCTCGGCGGGCTTGCCAGCCGCCAGCCAGTCGCTGTAAACTTTCACGCTCTGCGGCGCGATGCCCAGCTGGTCGTCGCTGGCGGCGGCAGCGAATAAAGGCGGCGCATCGGCGGGCACGGCGGCGGGTATGCCAGCGGCGGGTAGTGCCCCCAGGTAGGCGTATATCGGGGCCAGGAAATTGGGCCGGTTGGCGGCGGTGTAGCTGTAGCCCACGCCCGCCGCCACCGTGCCGCCGGCCGAGAAGCCCATGATGCCAATCTTATCGGCCCGCACGCCCAACTCTTTGGCGTGGCTGCGCACGTACTCGATGGCCTTTTTGCCATCGGCAATGGCCAGCGGCACCACCGGCGCGTTGATGGCGTCGAGCTTCCTGCGGTCGCCCATCAGCGCCATTGTTTCCTTCACCGGGTCGCTGGTATCCATATGTACTAGGCGGTATTTCAGCACGAACGCCGCCACGCCCCGCGCCTGCAGCCACTTGGCCACATCGATGCCCTCGCTCTCGATGGACAGTGTGTGAAAGGCGCCGCCGGGGCAAATCACTGCCGCCGTGCCGTTGCCCATTCCAGCCGCGGGCAGGTAAGCCGTGAGCGTGGGCGTGGCCACGTTATAGATGACGCGGGTGTTGAACAGGTTTTTGGTGTTCTCCTGCTCCTGCCAGGTCCAGCTTTCGGAGCCTGGCGCTTTGCCAGGGTATAGGGAAATAACTTGCTGGGCCTGGGCCGCAATGGTGCCGAAAAGCAGCAGGGTTGACGCGAGTTTTTTCATGGGTGGGTTATAACAGAATCTGCTTGTTAATCAAGAAAATATTCGGGCTCAACATGACGAGCGTACGAGTTGGTGAGCCTCGGCTATTTGGCCGCCGCAGGGCTGGCGGGAGCATAATCAAACCAGTCGAACAGCGCGGCCGGCGTGGATTTCGCGCCCGCCGCCGTGGCATACAGTCCCAGCAGCACGCCCGTGTTGCCGCCCGCCGTTTCGGTGCTCAGTAGGTAGGTGTCGGCGGTACCCAGCGGCTTGAAAGCCTGGCGGCCCTGCGCATAGGAAAAGGCATAAGTGCGCCGGGTGCCCGTCACGCGCAGTTGCACCGGGCCGGGAGCCAGCAGCACTTCCTTTTCGAGGTGGCGCAGGCGGCCCAGCGTGTAGGCCAGCACCAGCCGGCGCTGGCCGGCAGATTGCCGGATGAAAACCTCGTAGTGATGGCGGTTATTCAGCAGCACGGTGAGGCCCGCTTCCTGACCGGTTTGCCGCGGGGTGAAATCCAGCGACGTGGTGGCCGTGAAATCGTAGTGCTGCTGCCGGCGGCCCACGAAGGTGGGTGAGCCAAGGGTGCTATCCAACGTAATATTGTTGCCCAGCAAGCGCAGAAAGCCCTTTTTCTCGGTCAGGGAGTAGGCGACGGGGGCGGGGTTGCGCAAGTAGTTCCAGGCGAAACCCAACTGGCCGGCGTCGAAGTTGTCACGCACGGCGAGGACTGGAAACGGATGCAGCGGCAGCGTCGGCGCCGTCATATTTTCGGCCAGCGTGCCGTTGCCGTTCACCACCGGCCACTCGCCGGCGGGCCAGCTGACGGGGGCCAGGAAGGTTTCGCGCCCTAGGATGTGGTGGTTGCTGCGGGGCCCGATGGGGCGGAACCCCAGCGCCACCAGCCACCAGGAGTTGTCGGGAGCCTGCACTAGGTCGGCGTGGCCCACGCCCTGCACGGGGCTGTCCTGGGCGCTCACCTGGGCGTGGGTCAGGATGGGGTTGGCGGGATTGCCGACGTAAGGGCCGGTGATGACCTTGCTGCGCGCGATGGTGACTTTGTGGCCGTATTCGGTGCCGCCCTCCGCAATCAGTAGGTAGTACCAACCGTCTTTTTTGTAGAGGTGGGGGCCCTCGGGGTAACGGCCGCCAGTGCCGGGCCAGATGCCGGTTTGCTGGGTCAGCAGCCGGCCGGTTTTTACGTCAATTTCGGCCAGTTGGATGCTGGGCACGCCGTTCTGGCGGCCCGTGGTGGTGAGGTAGGCCTTGCCGTCGTCTTCGAAAAACAGCGACGGGTCGATGATAAAGGGGCCGCCTTCAGCGTTGGTTTTTATCCAGACGGGCTCCGACCACGGCCCGGCCGGGTTCTTCGCCGTCACCAGAAAATTCCAGCCGCCCAGGATGTTGGTGCTCACCACGTAAAATATCCCGTCGTGGTAGCGAATAGTCGGCGCGAAAATGCCCAGCGAAGCCTCCGCCTTAGCCAGCGGCAGCTGCGACGGGCGGTTGAGCACATGCCCAATTTGCTCCCAGTTTACCAGGTCGGTGCTATGGAAAATCGGCACGCCGGGGTAGTACTCGAAGCTGCTGGTCACCAAGTAAAAATCATTCCCGACCCGGCACACGCTGGGGTCGGGGTAGAAGCCGGGCAGCACGGGGTTGTGGTAGGTGACGGCGGGCTGCGCCGTGGCCACCAGCCTCATCAGCAGCAAGAGCAGCGTGGCCCGGAGCAGTTTCATGGTCGGCTGATTTGAGGTAACGGTCAACGGAGCCCCTCACTGCCCCCTTCGGGGACGTGAGGGGCTCCGTTGAACAGGTACTAAAATTTGTACACTGCCGACAGGAAGTACGAGCGCGGCATCGAGCCTTGGGTGGCATACACCGCGTTGGGATTGGCCTGCACGTAGGCGGGCGTAAAAGCTTGGCGGTCAAGAGCGGCGGGGAAGCCGCCGGGGCCCACCCAGCCCAGAATTCCGTACACGTTGAAGATGTTGTTGACGTTGCCCTGCAGGCGGAAATGGTCGTTCAAATCATACGCCACCGTAGCATCGAACTGGCTGAAACCGGGTAGCTTAAAGGCGTTGCTCACGTTGGCCTGGCGGTCGCCAAGGTAGAACCAGTTCACCTGGGCTAGGAACTTGCCCAGCGTATAGGTAGGGGCCGCGCTCAGCATCAGCTTGGCGTTGTTGTCTGTTTCGTTGCCCGAATAGCTCACCAGCGCGTCGTCCTGCGGCCCGGGGGTGTTCGAAATCCAGCTGCTGATTTCGGTCGCCTTCGAGGTTTGCACCGTGGCCGTAGCCCGCACCGACAGGTTGCTTGACAGCGCGTAATTGGCTTCGGCCTCCACGCCGTAGGTCTGGTAGCGGGCAAACTGCACGGGCGGAGTATAAGTGGTCTGGTCGGCGTTGGTGAAGGTCTGCACCGTGGCCACGTTGCTCAGCTGGCTGTAGAAGGGCGTGAGGGCCCCGCTCAGCTTATTGGTTTTCACCTTGAAGCCCAGCTCAATCTGCTCGGTTTGCTGCGAGAAGGCGTTGGGGTTGTCGCGCAGGTAGGGTGTGTTCAGGGCAAAGAAGTAAGTCAAATCCGGCGATTTATGTCCGTTGGAATAGCGACCGTACAGGGCATAGGAGTCGCTGAAGGCGTAGTTGAGGGCCGCCGTGTAGGAGAAGGTGTTGAACTTCTGGTCAAAGTTCAGGGGCGGGCCGTCGGTGCCGCCGCCGTTATCGTAGAGCGTGAGCGGGTTGCCGTCGCGCCCGCCGTAGCCCGCCGTTGAGCGGAGCGGATTAGGCACGGGCTGCACGTTATAGCCCACGTGGCTCGTGTGCTCGTAGCGCAGACCATAGTCGAGGGTCAGCTTGGGCGTCAGCTTCCAGTCGTGGCCGAAGAAGGCGGCAATCTGCTCCTGGCGGCCGTGGTTGTGGTTGAGGCCGTCGCGGCCCACGTCCACGATGCCGTTGGGGTCGGTCACCTGGTATTTGGTGCCGTTGAAGGCCGTCAGGGTGATGTCCGTGAGGTGCGGCTTGTCCTGAATGGTGCCGAAGCCGATACCGGCATCGGTGGCCCCGCCCACGCGGTCCACCAGCGTGTTGGCGTAAAACACGCCCGCCGTAAAGCTCATATTATCCAGCTTCTTGTTGATGGCAAACCGGTCAAGAATATTCTGGATTTTCGTGTCCTGATAGAACATGGGCAAGAAAAACAGCGAGTTGGGCTGCACGTTGGCCCCGGGAAAGTTATTGTTGGCCCCCGGTGTGAAGTTGAAGCCCGCAAACTGTCCGTTGATGATATTCGGAGACTGCGTGACCGTGCCCAGCACCTGCCCGGTCACCTTATCGGTGAAGGTGTAGGTGCCGAAGTTGCCCAACAAGTGCGGAATGGCGTAAAACAGCAGGCTGGTGGTCGAAATCGGCGTCACCACGCTCGGCGTGTTGTTGGTGTTGGCCTGGTTGGAATACCGGAAATTGTTGGTGATAGTGAAGCCGCTGCCCAGCTCCTGCGTCCAGAGCAGCCCGAGGCTGCGGTCGCGGTTGTACACCTTGTCGGTGGTGTTGAAGGTGCGCGTGTCGCCGCCGTTCACGGGGAATGGCACCGAGATGTTGGGCAAATAGTACGAGTCGGTAGCCGACAGACCGGACAGAATTTTGGGGTCCGAAAAGCTCTGGGTCGGAATGAATTCAGCCACAGCGTTGTGGTCGAGCAGCAGCTTGCCGTAGAGCTTCAAGGAGCCAGTGGCGTAGTTTTTCACAATGTTGCCCTTCACCTGACCGCCGTTGTTCATTTGGTAGCCGGGGTAGCGGGCGCCCTGCGAGGTGCGGTAGAACCCCCCAATGCTGTAGGTTAGGCTTTTGTCGGCGTTCAGCGGACCGCTCAGGTTGGCATCGGCGCGGTAGTAGGGGTTCTTGCCGTTGCCTTCCAGTCCGAAGCGCGTGCGTACTTCTCCTTCCGTTTTCGCACCGCCGGTTTTCGACACGTAGTTGAAAATACCGCCTGGCGAGTTAGTGCCCAGGATGGACGCCGTGCCGCCCCGCACCGCCTCCAGGCGCGCAATGGTGGCATCGGCCCGCAGGAAGTTGTCCACGCTCAGGTTCACGTTGGTCACCGGCAGCCCGTCCTCCTGCAGCGACACGTAGTAATAGCCGTTGGCGTTGTCAATAGAGCCCGCCGAAATGCCGCGCGTGTACACCGTGTTATTAATCTCGCCCCGGGCTTGGTTCACGTATACGCCCGGCACGGTTTTGAGCAAGTCGGCAGCGCTGGTGGGCGCCAGCAATTGTATCTGCTTGCTGTTCAGCGTCGAAATAGCTACCGACGACTCCATCTTGGTGCGCGTGTCGAACACGCCGGTCACCACCACCTCGTCCAGGGACTTGCTGTCGTCGGCCATGCTGATGCTCAGGTTGTCGCCCTGCTTGTCGATGGGCACCAGCACGTCCTTAGTGGTGTAGCCTACGAAGGACACCGTGAGCGTGACGTTGCCAGGCTCCAGCCCTTTCAGCGTGAAGGCGCCGTTGGCATCGGTGGAGGTGCCGTTGCTGGTGCCCTTCACCACCACCGTGGCGCCGGGCAGGCCCGCCCCTTTGGGGTCCGTCACACGCCCCGAAAGGTTGCCGGTCGATTGCGCCATCGCCTGCTGAAACGAGAGCAGCCCCAGCAGCCCCAGCATAGGCCACCGCGAAGCGCGTGCTACAGGTAAGAGGATAGTGGTTTGAGTCATGGTGGGGATTTTTTGAATAATGAGGTTAGATGTGCAGTTTCAGGGGGCGCCAACGGCGCGATACAGCTCCGTCATGTTCTTACCAAGCCTGTAACCCAGGCGGCCAAGAAGAAGCAGACGGCCCAAACCAAACAGTGAGTAAGTATTAACTCACTAGATTTGTGTCAGGCAAAAGTATTCCACCTACAGAGGCAGGTATAGGCTAATTGCGGCATTTCCTATACTTTAGCAATCCACTACACGGATTCAATCCATTCTCAATCGTTTTCAGGCCTCATTCAGCTCAATATGCGTTGAAATCGTGCGGCCGGTTACTGCCTACTACCATCCTCCCGTTCCCGCGTACTTCCCACTCAGTGCCATGAACCCCAAGCAGATTCCGCTCCTCAACCCGGCCGCGCTGGGCGTGCACCACTTCTCGGCCTGGGCCGAATGGCAGACCTCGGCGCTGAACAACCTCTTCCACATCAACCGGCTCGAAACGCACGTCGGGCACATTCCCTTCCCGCTGGCCCCGCACCGCAAAACCGTGCACGACTTCGTGTTTATCACCAAGGGCTCCACCAAGCGCAGTAAGGGCCTCGACGAGCACGAAATCGGCGACAACACCTTTTTCTTCCTGCCCGCTACCCAGATTACCACCCACGAATTCATGACGCCCGACGCCGAAGGCTTCTACTGTCACTTCGATATCGAGCTGCTAACGAAAGGGTTTGTGCATTCCGGCGTACTCAGCCAACTGCCGTTCCTGCAGTTCACCGGCAACCCGGTCATCCGCATTAGCCCCGAGGCGCTGGGGCCGGTGCTGCACATCCTGCAGCAGCTGGAGCGGGCCGAAAACACCAACTCGCCCGCGTCGCTCGACCTCATCCGGGTGTACCTGCTGGCCCTGTTCACCGAGCTCAAGCCCTTCGCCAACCCCGACGCGCAGCCCGGCAAGAACGCCGCCGTCCGCATCACGCAGCTCTATAAGGATGCCCTGGCCCAACATATATATGAGAAGCACTCGGTGGCAGCCTACGCCGAGCTGCTGGCCGTGTCGCCCAACCACCTGAACAAGTGCGTCAAGACCGTCACCGGTAAGTCGGCCCAGGACACGCTCGATGAAATGGTGCTGCTTGAGGCTAAGGCCCTGCTCAAGCAATCCACGCTTACCATCAGCGAAATCGCCTTTAAGTTGGGCAAGGAGGACCCAAGCAGCTTCAGCCGCTTCTTCCGCCTCAAGACCAATAGTACGCCAAAAGCATACAAGCTTTCAGCCATCGAGGGCAGTTAACAGCTTGGAAAATGACCAGTTAACAGACGGAACCCCGGGCCTATTTAGGCTCGGGGTTTTCTTATGGTGGACGTAAAGAGTTGGGATATTTCAAGAACGAGTTCAATGGATTGATTGTGCATATCAAATGCCGCAATCGGTCAAGCCTGCCTTGCAAGCCGAGCCTACTTTTGCCAGGGTAAATGACAGTGAGTTATTACTCACTCAAATCATTTGCTACTACTCAAACACGGCGGCTTAGATGGTCGCCCGCTTCTCTCCCAATCCCACCCTGGCAATGCAGCAATTCATCCGGCGCAATGCGCTATTGGCCACCGGGCTGAACCTGGTAATCAACGCCGTCATTCCGGCCGCCATCATGTGGAACGACGCGGCTGTGAACGGGCTTGATGCGGCCCCGAATCTCTTCACGCTGCTACTGCCGGCGGTGGGCATCTCGGCCCTAGCCACCACCATTGCCACGTTTGCCACCATTCCGGGGCGTCCAGCAAGCCGCAGCTGGCTGCCGGCGGCCGTGCTCAATGGCGTAGTCATTTCGCTGCTGTTTGCCGCTCCGGTGGCGGTAGCGCTGTTAGCGGCGCGAGCGGCTGGGCTGGGGCACTTCGTGCTGGTCAAACCCACGGCTTTGGCGCTGTCGTCGCTGGTGGGCGGCGCGACCGGAGCGCTCAGTTCCTTCGTGGCGGTGCGGCGGGCCGCCCGATTCTTTCACTTGCCGCTTGGCGCGGCCAACCCTGCTTAAGCGTATGAACCGAATTTTTCGCCACCTGATAGCTGCTTTGGCGAGCTCGCTGATTTGGGTGCCAGCAGGGGCCCAAACCGCCGCGGCTCCTGGCATGGCGGCACCCACGGCCGCTTCCATTCGTTTTCCAAAGGGCTTTCTGCTGGGCACCAGCACGGCGGCCTATCAGGTGGAGGGCGCCTACCAGGCCGACGGCAAGGGCGAATCGAACTGGGATTTTATGGCCAATAAAATTGGCGTCACCCAGTTCACCATTGGCAAAAAGGAGACGGGCAACGTGGCTGACAACATGTACGACCGCGCCACCTACCTCAAAGACATTGCCTTGATGAAGGCACTGGGCGTGAATGCCTACCGCTTCTCCATTGCCTGGTCGCGCATCATGCCCCAGGGCACGGGCGCGGTGAATGCCAAAGCCGTGGCCCACTACGCTCAACTGATTGACGACCTGAAGGCCGCCGGCATCGAGCCGGTGGTGACGCTCTACCACTTCGATATGCCGCAGGCGCTGATTGAAAAAGGCGGCTGGGCCAACCCGGAATCGGTGGGCTGGTACGCGGCGTACGCGGACGTGATTTTCAAGCAGTATGGCCAGAAAGTCAGGAAGTTCATCACCTTCAACGAGCCGTACATTGAGTTCTTCGTGCAGCATTATTTGATGAACCTGGAGCAGAGCAAGGCCGCCCCCGCGGTGCGCTACGCGGCGGGTATGACCGGGGCCCACCACATGCTGCTGGCCAGTGCCCGCGCCGTGGCCGACTACCACCGCCTGAAGCTGCCGGGCCAGGTGGGCATCACGCTCAACCTCGGGCCCTGCCTGCCCTTCGACCCTAAAAACCCCGCCGACGTAGCCGCCGCGCCCTGGCAGGACGTGCTGCTGAACAAGCTGTTTCTGGACGGTGCGCTACGCGGCAGCTACCCCAAGCAGGCACTGGATTCGCTACAGAAATATAACCCGGCTTTCAAGCCCACGGCGGCCGAAATGGCAACGCTGGCCGCTACTAAGCCCGATTTTCTGGGCGTGAATTTCTATGCGCCGGCGATGGTAAAGGCTGACCCCACGTCTCCCTTTGGCGTGAATTGGCTGGGCCTCAACCCCGAGCCGGCCCCCACCAGCAGCACCGGCCCCACCCGGCCCGACCAGTTGTACGCCCTGCTGATGCGCATCAAGGCCGACTACCAGAACCCGACGGTGCTGATAACGGAGAACGGCGCGGCCTTCGGCGACGTGGACGAAAAAGTGGTGAACGGCAAAATCAACGACACCAACCGCTGCCGCTCCCTGGTGGGCCACCTGGCCGCCGTGCAGCGGGCGGTGGCCGACGGCTCCAAAACCATCGGCTACCTGCACTGGAGCTACGCCGACAATTTCGAGTGGATTTTCGGCTACACCGTGAAGCTCGGGCTCGTGCATGTGGATTTCGCGACCCAAAACCGCCTGCCCAAGCAGAGCTACTACCTCTACCAATCCATTCTCAAACAACAACCGAAATAGCCCCTGGGGCTCCCGCATCACATGGCACGCAATCCGCATTACCTTTCCCAAATGGCCCACATTGAGGTGTACACCACCGATTTGGAAGCCTCCGTTCAGTTCTTCACCGATGTGGCGGGCCTGGACGAAACCGGCCGCGACGGCACTTCCGTGTACCTGCGCTGCTGGGGCGACTACTTCCACCATACCCTCAAGCTCACGCAGCGCGACACGCCCGGCCTGGCTTGCCTGGGCTGGCGCGCCGACAGCCCCGAGGCGTTGGAAGACATCGTGGCCCACTTGGAAAGCACCGGCGCCGGCCGCGGCTGGACCGACGGCGACCTGGGCCACGGCCGTGCCTACCGCTTCCAGTCGCCCGACGGGCACCTGCACGAGGTATTCTGGGACGTGGTATGGCTGAAAGAAACCGGCGAGCGCGCCAGCGTTTTCACCGACCGCTACGCCAGCAACCGCCGCCGCGGCCTCTCGCCCCGCCGCTTCGACCACGTTACGATTAATACGACCAATTACCCGGCGGAAAAGGCCTTCTGGAAGGGCCTGGGCCTGAAAAACCCCGACGAGGTGCGCATCACCGACCAGATTCCGCCGGTGGGCGGGCTCTTTAGCATCGGCAACCTCTCGCACGACATCGCCATTTTCACCGACCCGCACATTCAGCCGGGCATGGGCGCCCTCAACCACGTCGCCTTCGCCTTCGATAGCCGCGAGGAAGTATTGCTGGCCTGCGACTACGTGATTGAGCGCGGCCACAAGCTGGCCATGGGCGCCCCCACCCGCCACAAGGCCGACGAAGGCTTCTTCATCTACATCGACGAGCCGGGCGGCAACCGCTTCGAATTCTACGCCGGGGCCCGCCTGATTTTCGCCCCTGACCACGGCCCGGATGTGCATTACCTCAAGGACAATCCCAACGATGCCTGGGGCAACACCAACCCCTGGAAAGCCGACGGCGGCTTCAAGGCCGAGCACGGCTCGGTGAAGACCAAGGAAGAAGAAGTGGCGTAGCCAGACCGGTTCAATCCATTCATATTCAAGCTAATTCGCCATGTGGCATTACTATCCGGAGCACTATATGTTCTCCTACCAGCTCGTTCGCATCCTGGCGCAAAGCCACTTTGGCGGCGGCGAATTCAACGAGTGTCTGGAGGCGGCCAGCCGCATCAAGCCGGGCGATTTTGAGAGCTTCCACCAGAGCTGGAACTTGGAGGGCGACATGGTGCTGGCCGAGGCCGAGCAGGCCCGCGCCGAAGGCCGGCTGCTGTCGGCCCGCGCCACCTACCTGCGGGCTGCCAACTACTTCCGCATGGCCGAGTTCTTCCAGGTGCCCACCGACCCGCGCAAAAACGAAACCTACGGCAAGGGCGTGAAAGCCTTCCGCGAGGCCGCCGCGCTGATGGACCACCCGCCGCGCCGCGTGTCCATCCCGTTTGAAGGGCAAGAGATGACGGGTTACTTCTTCGAGGTGCCCGGCCAGCAACACGGGCCGTTGGTCATCATGTTTGGTGGGTTGGATTCGACGGCCGAGGAGCTGTTTTTCGGCCCCTACGAGATGCTGAACGAGCGCGGCATTTCGTTGCTGATTCTTGACGGACCGGGCCAGGGCGAGAGCCTGCGCCTGCGCAACATGCTGACGCGCTACGACTACAACGTGCCCGCCACAGCGGCCTTCGACTGGGCCATCGAGAACCTGGACGTCGACCCCAAGCGCATCGGCATCATGGCCGTGAGCATGGGTGGCTACATGGCGGCCCGCTCGGCGGCCTTTGAGCACCGGTTCCGGGCCTGCGGCATCTGGAGCGCCGTGTACAACTACTACGATGTGTGGGCCAAGCGCCCCGACAACCACCCGCTTTCGTCGGTGCTCTGCCACATCGTGGGCGTGGAAAACATGGCCGAGGCCCGCGAAAAGCTCACCCAGTTCACGATGAAGGACGTGGTGGATAAGATTCAGTGCCCCACCTACATTTCGCACGGCGGCGACGACCGGCAGGTGCCCGTGGCCCAGGCCCAGGCCATGTTCGACGAGTTGACCTGTGAGAAGTACCTCAACATCACCCCCGCCGACAGCACCGGCTCGGCCCACTGCCACGTGGATAACATGACCAAAGTGCTGCCGCTGTTCGACTGGATGCAGCAGCAGCTAACCAAATAGCCGCCGACGCCCAATTTCAATACCTGCTTTCTCATGAAAAAAATCATCAAAAAAGGCATCACCTACGCCGAATCGGGCGAGGCTGATGCCAAGGTGCGCGCCACCGTCGAGGGCATGATTCAGGACATCCGCAGCGGCGGCGACGCGGCCGTGCGTGCCCTGTCGGAGCGCCTGGATAAGTGGGCGCCCGAGAGCTTCCGGTTGACTCAGGAGCAGATTGAATCCATCGTGGCGGGCATCGCGCCGGGCACCATCGACGACATCAAGTTTGCCCAGGCGCAGGTGCGCAACTTCGCCGAGAAGCAGCGCGCCACTATCCTCGATTTGGAAGTGGAAACCCTGCCGGGAGTGTTTTTGGGCCACCGCAACCTGCCCATGAACAGCGTGGGCTGCTACGTGCCCGGCGGGCGCTACCCCATGGTGGCCTCAGCCCACATGAGTGTGCTCACGGCCAAGGTGGCCGGGGTGAAGCGCGTTATTGCCTGCACCCCGCCCATCAACGGGCAGATTCCGGCGGAAACCGTGGCCGCCATGTACCTGGCCGGGGCCGATGAAATCTACCTGCTCGGCGGCGTGCAGGCCGTGGCTATGATGGCGCTGGGCACCGAAACCGTGGCCCCCGTCGACATGCTGGTGGGTCCCGGCAACGCCTACGTGGCCGAAGCCAAGCGCCAGCTCTACGGCCAGGTGGGCATCGACCTCTTCGCCGGCCCCACCGAAATTCTAGTCATCGCCGACCACACCGCCGACGCCGAAATGTGCGCCACCGACCTGCTGGGCCAAGCCGAGCACGGCCCCACCTCCCCCGCCATCCTGCTGACCACGGACGAAAAACTCGCCCACGACACCATTGCCGAAGTAGACCGCCAGCTGCAAACGCTGGCCACGGCCGACATCGCCGGGGTGGCCTGGCGCGACTACGGTCAGGTTATCCTGGTCGATTCGGTGGACGAGCTGGTGGCCGAAGCCGACCTGCTCTGCAACGAGCACGTGGAAGTGCTGACCGAAAACCCGCGCTACTTCCTGGAGCACATGACCAACTACGGGGCCCTGTTCCTGGGACCGCGCACCAACGTGGCCTACGGCGACAAGGTCATCGGCACCAACCACACCCTGCCCACCAAAGGCGCGGCCCGCTACACCGGCGGCCTGTGGGTCGGCAAGTTCTTGAAAACCTGCTCCTACCAGGAAGTGCGCACCGCCGAGGCCAGCGCCTTGGTAGGCGAGTACTGCTCGCGGCTCTGTGCCATCGAAAACTTCTGGGGCCACAAGGAGCAGGCTGATTTGCGGGTGCGCCGCTACGGCCAGCCCCAATCCGAACCCGCTCATGCCCCCGCTTAGTGGCCGCGTGGCAGTGGTGACGGGCGGGGCTGGCGGCATCGGCTCGGCCATCTGCCAGGCGCTGGCGTCGGCTGGGGCGGCGGTGGTTGCTACCTACAACAGCGACGCAGCGAAGGCTGAGAGGCTGTTGGCCAGCTTGCCCGGTACCGGCCACGCCACCTTCCATGCCCCCGTCAATGACAGTGCCCGGCTACACGAGCTGGCCGCTTTTATCACCGACAAATACGGCCGGCTGGATGTGCTGGTGAACAATGCGGGCGTGACCACGCCCGTGCCGCACGACGACCTCACCGGGCTTTCCGATGAATGGATTGACCGGATTTTTACCACCAACTGGCGCGGCGCTTTTGCCATGATTCGGGCCTGCCAGCTGCTGCTCACGGCTAGCGGCGATGGCCTTATCGTCAACATATCCTCGGTAGCCGGCCAAACGGGCATCGGCAGCAACGTGGCCTACTGCGCTTCCAAAGCAGCCCTCGACAGCCTGACCCGCTCGCTGGGCCGGGCCCTGGCTCCGGCGGTGCGGGTCATGTCGGTGTCGCCGGGCTGGGTGCTGGGCGAGTACGCCAGCCGCGCCGACCCGGCCTACCTGCAAGCTCAAGTCGATGCTACGCCGCTGGGCCGCCTGGCCACGCCCGCCGATGTGGCCGACGCCGTGCTGGCCCTGGCCACCACGTTGCGGTTCACCACCGGCACCATTCTCCCGGTCGATGGCGGCCGGCCCCTTCGCTAAACGATTTTCAACACAATCAGCCCATGAAACTGGTCACCTTTCAAACTCCTGGCGGCGAGGCCCGCGCCGGCTGGCTCACCCCCGACGGGCAGGGCGTGGTCGACATGCGCCAGCTCAGCCAGGGCGCGCTGCCGGCCGATATGCTTAGTTTCATCGACCAGCACGAGGCATATTTCCAGCTTATTAAGGAGCACGGCTGGGCAAATGCTCCCGCCACGCACCCGCTCGACGCCGTGCAACTGCTGGCCCCGCTGCCCAACCCGCGTAGCTTCCGCGACTACATCAGCTTCGAGCAGCATTTGTTGAATGCTTCGTCAAAATTCGGCCATAAGGTGGCGCCGGAGTGGTATGAGATGCCTATTTTCTACTTCACCAACCACCAAGCTGTTTACGGGCCGGGGGCTGATATTCCACGACCAGTAGGCGAAACGCGGCTGGACTACGAGCTGGAAATGGGCTGCGTGCTGGGCAAAAAAGGCACGAACATCGCCGCCGAGGAGGCAGAAGATTACATTTTTGGCTACACCATCTTCAACGATTTTACGGCCCGTGCCATTCAAGCCCGCGAGATGCGCTGCAACCTGGGTCCGGCCAAGGGCAAGGACTTCGCCAACGTCATCGGGCCCTACATCCTGACGAAGGATGAGATGGAAGCCTACCGCGACGACACCGGCCGCTTCAACGTGCGGATGACCTCGCGCATCAACGGCCAAACCATTGCCGACGGCAACTTCAATACCATTCACTACACCTTCGGCCAGATGATGGCCCGGGCCTCGGAAAACCACGTCAGCCTGCATCCCGGCGACATCATCGGCTCCGGAACGGTGGGCTGGGGCAGCCTGATTGAAACCAACTTCGAAGCCCACCGCGCCCTGGAGCCCGGCGACGTTATCGAGCTGGAAATAGACGGGCTGGGCGTGCTGCGCAATCAGATAGTGTAACCGTTAGTCCTTTCCTCCGATGATTTTAGAAGTTGCCCTTTTCGATATTGTGCCAGGCCGGGAAACGGCCTTTGAAGAGCAGTTCGCGCAGGCCGAGTTGGTCATCAGCCAGGCCAGTGGCTACGTGCGCCACGAGTTGCAACGCGGTATTGAGACTCCCACCAAGTACGTGCTGCTCGTGCGCTGGCAGACCCTGGAAGACCACACCGAAGGCTTCCGCCAATCAGCCCTTTTTACGCAGTGGCGCGC
Source organism: Hymenobacter monticola (assembly GCF_022811645.1). Classification (NCBI taxonomy): domain Bacteria; kingdom Pseudomonadati; phylum Bacteroidota; class Cytophagia; order Cytophagales; family Hymenobacteraceae; genus Hymenobacter; species Hymenobacter monticola. Next base: position 71,815 of record NZ_CP094535.1, read on the forward strand.
GCTAATCGGACCTTTTTTCGCTACGCCGCCGGCGGTTGAGCACTTCCATCTACTGGCTGAAAGCTAAGCTGCCGCAGCCTTCGATAATTAGATTCAAACCCATCCCTCTCTTTCCCCGACCATGAAAATCATTGACCTTTCGGTTACCATTTCGCCCGAAATTAAGGAGCCGCTGCCCACCAGCATCGAGTACGAAGACCACAAGGAAGGCGCCCGCAAAATGGGGTCCAAGCTGTTTGGCGGGGCTTCGGCGGATGTGTTTCTGGAAGGCAACGGGCCGGCGGGCGAAGTCATTACCGTGACGGGCCACGCCGGCACCCACGTCGATGCGCCGTGGCACTATTTCCCCACGTCGGAAGGCAAGCCCTCGCGCACTATTGAGCAGATGCCGCTGGACTGGTTTTTCCACGATGGCGTGGTGCTCGATTTCACCGACAAACCCGACGGCTACTGCTTCACGACTGAAGATGTACAGGAGAAGCTGGCCGCCATTAATTATACGCTCAAGCCGTTCGACATTGTGCTCATCCGCTGCGACGCCGACAAGCGCCTGCACGACGATGACTTCGTGAAGATTCACGTCGGGGCCTCAGCTCAGGCCACGCACTGGCTTATCGACCAGGGCATCAAGGTAATGGGCACCGATGGCTGGGGCTGGGACCCGCCCCTGCACCTGCAAGCGGCCGACTACCACGCCAACCCGCGCCCCGGCGTGATTTGGGCCGCGCACTATGTGGGGCGCGAAAAAGAATATTGCCAGATTGAGAAGCTGGCCAACCTCGACCAGCTCCCGCCCTTCGGCTTCAAAGTGGCCTGCTTCCCGGCCAAAATAAAGGGTGGCAGCGCTGGCTGGACGCGGGCCGTGGCCATCTTCGAGGACTAGTTATTGAAATTCAAGAACGTCATGCTGCGCTTGTCGAAACATCTCTACCATGCATGTAATCAACCCTGTAGCAACGAAGCGGCAGAGATGCTTCGACAAGCGCAGCATGACGTTCTATAACCTCCCCTTCTCCCCCAAATTCCCACGTTATGGCATCGGTTAAAAAGGTTCTCGTCGTTGGCGGCGGTATTGGCGGCTTATCGGCCGGCGTGGCGTTGCGCCAAGCTGGTATTGAGGTTGATATTGCAGAGCTACACCCCACTTTTGACGTGTATGGGGTGGGCATCATCCAGCCTTCCAACGCATTGCGGGCGCTCGATAGCCTGGGATTGGCCGATGCCTGCCTCGAACAAGGCTCGCCTTACGGTCCCATTGACCTGCACGCGCCCAATGGCCACAAGTTTACAACGATTGGGCCACCGCCGCTGGGCCGGTTTCTGCCGCACAATGGCATCTCACGGCGCATCCTGCACACCATTCTGCGCGACGGCGCGCAGGCCCACGGCGTGAACTGCCGCATGAACCTAAGCGTAACGGCCCTCGACAACCGCGCCGATGGCGTGGACGTGACGTTCACGGACGGCAGCACCGGCACCTATGACCTGGTGGTGGGCGCCGACGGCGTGAATTCCAAGGTGCGCACGTTGGTGTTCGGGCCGCAGAAGGCACGCTACGTGGGGCAGTCGGTGTGGCGCTACGCCTTCGACCGGCCCGCCGAGCTGACCACTGGCCACATGTACATGGGCCGCAACACGCGGGTGGGCCTGATTCCGATGACCAAGGACCGGATGTACATGTTCCTGCTCTCGTGCGAGGGCGAGAACCCGGCCATTCCGCAGGCCGAGCTACTGCCCCGCATGAAGGCGCTGCTGGAAGGCTATACGGCCCCGCTGGTGCGCCAAGCCGCCGAGCAGATTACCGACCCGGCCGGCATCATTTACCGCCCCTTGGAAACGCTGCTGATGCCCGCGCCCTGGTACAAGAACCGCGTGGTTATCATCGGCGACGCGGCCCACGCCACCATCCCGCAGTTGGGCCAGGGCGCCAGCTTGGCCATTGAAGACGCCGTGGTGCTGGCCGAGCTGTTGGCTACCAATCAGCCCGTGAACGAGGTGCTGGAACAGTTTATGAACCGCCGATTCGAGCGCTGCAAAATGGTGGTCGACAGCTCCAACACCGTGAGCGAGTGGGAGCAGCTGGAGTGGCAGGGCAAGCTGCCCGAAGGTGCCAATGTAGCTGCAATGATTGGCCAGGCGTCGGGCCGGATGGGCGCGCCGATATAGCGTTCCAAGTAGTCCGGCCTCGCAGAGTACAAGCTATTGACTTACAACGTTCTTTTTTACTCTCTCCTGCTCGATGGACCTCGTAAATTTTGACGTGCAGCCCCCGCACCTGTACCCGCCTTATAAATCGACCATTTTGCGCAGCCCTACCCGGCCGCTGCTACCAGTGCGCGAGTTGATTAAGGACCTGAGCGTGCCGGTATTCGGCGAGTCGGTGCTGCAACAATTCGACAACGACCTCACCAAAAACGCCCGCGTGAACGGCGAGCCCATCGGCGAGCGCATCAAGGTGGCGGGCCGGGTGCTTGATGAGGCCGGCCGGCCCCAGCCCAATGTGCTGCTCGAAATCTGGCAGGCCAACGCGGCGGGGCGCTACGTGCACCGCAGCGAAGTGCACGACGCACCGCTCGACCCCAACTTCCTGGGCGGTGGCCGGGTGCTGACGGACCGCGAGGGGCGCTACTCGTTTTACACCATCAAGCCGGGAGCCTACCCCTGGGGCAACCACCACAACGCCTGGCGGCCCAACCACATCCACTTTTCGGTGCTGGGCCACCAGCTGGCGCACCGGCTCGTGACGCAGATGTACTTCCCCGGCGACCCCTTATTCGAGTTTGACCCCATTTACCAATCGGTGCCCGCCCACGCCCGCGAGCTGCTGGTGGCCAAGTTCCGCATGGACTGGACCGACCCCGAGTTTGCCTTGGCCTACGAGTTCAACATCGTGCTCGGTGGCCGCCACCAAATCCTGTTTGAGTAATGGAACGCCTGCGCCAAACCCCTTCGCAAACCGTGGGGCCGTTCTTCGCCTACAGCCTCACGGCCCAGCAGTACGGCTACCCCTACGACAGCATCGTGCACCACGCGCTACTGGGCCCGGCCACGCCCGGCGAGCACATTTACATCACCGGCCGGGTACTCGACGGCCAGGGGGCGCCCGTGCCCGATGCCGTGGTAGAGCTGTGGCAGGCCAACGCCCAAGGCCAGTACCGGACCGCGCCCATTAACCCGCGCGATGATGACGGCAGCGAATTCACAGGTTTTGGCCGGGTGGGCACGGGCACGCAGGCGGGGGCCGTGTTTCGGTTTGAAACCATCAAGCCGGGGGCTATTGGTCCCGGCCAGGCCCCGCATATCAACGTGACGCTGTTCATGCGCGGTTCGCTGCACGGCCTGCGTACCCGGCTCTATTTTGAAGATGAAGCCGCCGCCAATGGGCAGGACGAGCTACTGAACGCGGTGCCGTCCGAGCGCCGCGCCACGCTACTGGCCCGGTGCGTGGCGGGCGGCGGCCTGCCGGGCTACCACCTCGATATTCACCTGCAAGGGGCCGAAGAAACCGTGTTTTTCGATGTCTGAACTATCTAATTCAATAAAAAAGGATGTCATGCTGAGCGCAGTCGAATCATCTCGCTTGCCGAAGTAATCAATGCATAGCAACGAAGCGGTAGAGATGCTTCGACAAGCTCAGCATGACCGTTTTCTGATAATTCAGTCTTCCCTCCATTATGCCCTCGCTCACGCACCTGCTCTTCACCAACCTGCAGCAAGACGCGCTGTTTGCCGCCCCGGTGCAGCTCGCGTGCATGCTGCGGGTAGAAGCAGCGCTAGCCAAAGCGGAAGCCGCCGCCGGGGTGATTCCGGCCGCAGCGGCGGATGTTATCGCGGCCGTGTGCCGGGAAACAGAATGGGATGAGGAAGCCCTAGCGCAGCAAACCTTGCTGGCCGGCAATCCCGCCATTCCGTTGGTCAAGGCCCTCACGCAACGGGTGGCTCGGCGCGATGCGGAAGCGGCCAAGTATGTGCATTTTGGAGCCACCAGCCAGGACGTGCTGGACACGGCCCTGATGCTGCAGCTGCAAACCGCGCTGCACTGGCTGGATGCGCAGCAATTCCAGCTCTATGAGCACCTCGCGGCGCTGGCGAACCGGCACCGCAACACCCCGATGATGGGCCGCACGCTGCTGCAACAGGCCCGGCCCATCACCTTCGGCTACAAAGTGGCGAGTTGGCTCGATGGCCTGCTGCGGGCCCAAGAGCGGCTGGCGCAGGTTCATGCCGAAGCGTTGGTATTGCAATTTGGCGGCGCCGTGGGCACGCTGGCGACCCTGGGTGAGCAGGGACCGGCCGTGACTGCGCAACTGGCCCGGGAGCTGCAACTCCCGGTGCCACTGCTGCCCTGGCACGGCCAGCGCGACCGGCTGGTGGACGTAGCCACAGCCCTGGCTATTTTGTGCGGCCTGCTGGGCAAAATGGCCCACGACGTGGTGCTGCTCATGCAAACCGAAGTGGGTGAGTTGCGCGAAGGAGCCGCGCCCGGCAAGGGCGGCTCCTCGGCCATGCCGCACAAGCGCAACCCGGTGGCCGCCACGTTTCTGACGGCCATTGCTGGCCGCACGCCGGCGCTAGTGAGCACGCTGCTCACGGGCCTAAGCCAGCACGAGCACGAGCGGGCCGCCGGGGCCTGGCACGCCGAATGGGACGTGCTGCCCGAACTCTGCAGCTTGACAGCCGCCGCGCTCACTCACGCCATCGACCTGATAAGTGGGCTGGAAGTCGATACCGAACGCATGCAGCGTAACCTGGCGCTCACGCAGGGGCTGGTTTTTGCCGAGGATATCACGGTGGCGCTCACGCCGCACCTGGGCAAAGCAGCCGCGCACGAGCTCATCGAAAAAGCCAGCCAGGAAGCCCCCCGCCAAGGCCGGCACCTGCAAGACTACCTGTTTGATGAGCCCGTGGTCCGGCAACACCTGTCGGCCGAACAGCTGGCGGCCGTGTTTGACCCGGCCCGCGCCACGGGCCTCAGCCAGCACTTCACCGATGCCGTGCTAGCGCGTTTTCACGCCTTGGTTTCACCTGCCTAGCCTTCCGCCCCATGCCGCTGCTCACTACTGATACCGGTCCTTTGTACTACGAACTGACCGGCCCGGAAACGGCCCCGGTGGTGGTGCTTTCCAACTCGTTAGGCACCGACCATACCATGTGGGATGCGCAGCTGCCGGCGCTGGCGGGCAACTTCCAGGTGCTGCGCTACGACGCCCGCGGCCACGGCCGCAGCACGGTGTCGGCGGGGCCTTACTCGGTGGCGCAGTTGGGCCAGGACGTGCTCGATTTGCTCGACGGGCTGGGCGTTGCGCAGGCCCACTTCTGCGGCTTGTCGCTGGGCGGGCTGGTGGGGCAATGGCTGGGCATCAATGCGCCCGAGCGGCTGCTGAAGCTGGTACTCAGCAGCACGGCCGTTAAGATTGGCGACGCGGCCAGCTGGAATGCGCGCATCGCGCAAGTAGAAGCCGAAGGGCTGGCCGGACTGGCCGCGGCCACGGCCGCGCGGTGGTTTACACCGCCCTTCCGGCGCAGCCAGCCCGAGGCGGTGGCCCGTGTGCTGGACGGCCTGGCGGCTACTTCGCCCAGCGGGTACGCAGCCTGCTGCGCCGCCGTGCGCGACGCCGACTTCTGGAAAGACATCCGCCAAATCCCCGTCGCCACGCAGATTTTCGCCGGCAGTGCCGACCCCGTGACCACCGAAACCGACGGTAAATACCTGGAGCAATACATCCCCCACGCCCATCTGGTGGTGCTGCGCGCCGCGCACCTCGCCAACGTGGAAGCCGCCGCCCCTTTCAACGCCGCGCTGCTCCGCTTTCTCCGCGCTTAACTCTCTTAGCTATGAACCAGGAAGAACGTTACGAGGCCGGGATGAAAGTCCGCCGCGAGGTGCTGGGCGCCGAGCACGTGGACCGCGCCACGGCCGGTAGCACCGATTTCACCGCCGATTTCCAGGACTTCATCACCCGCTACGCCTGGGGCGAAGTCTGGACCCGGCCCGGCCTGCCTCGGCACGACCGCAGCCTGATTACGCTGGCCATGCTCATCGCCCTCAACCGCGAAGACGAGTTCAAAATGCACGTCCGGGCCGCCCTCAACAACGGCGTGACGGTGGCCGAAATCAAGGAAGTCATTCTACAATCGGGTATTTACTGCGGGTTGCCGGCGGCCAATGCGGCCTACCACGCCGCCACGCAGGTTTTCGCCCAGCTCGACATCACGCCCTGATTCCTATGGAAACTTTGCCTGAAATCCCGACCCGCACCCAGGTTGGCATCATCGGTGGTGGCCCGGCCGGGCTGCTGCTGGCCCAACTGCTGCACCAGCAGGGCATCGGCGCCGTGGTGCTCGAAAACCGGCCCCGCGCCCGCGTGGAGGCCCGCCAGCGCGCCGGCCTGCTGGAGCAGGGCACCGTGGACCTGCTGCGCGAAGCCGGCGCGGCTGCCCGCCTCGACCGCGAAGGCCTGGTGCACGAAGGCGTGCTGCTGAGCTACAACGGCCGCCGCCACCGCATCAACCTTTCGGCGCTGACGGGTGGTGCTTGCGTCACCATTTATGCCCAGACGGAGGTGGTCAAAGACCTCATCCAGCAGCGGCTGGCCCAGGGCGCGCCGCTGTTGTTTGAAGCGGAGGCCACCCGCATCGAAGGCCTGCAAACCGCTAAACCGCTCATCTATTATACCTATCAGGGCGAGGAGCGAACGTTGGCCTGCGACTTTGTGGCCGGCTGCGACGGATTTCAGGGCATTGCCCGGCGGGCGGCCCCGGCGGGCTTTTTCAAGACCTACGATAAGACCTATCCTTACTGCTGGCTGGGCATTATTGCCGAGGTGCCGCCGAGCACCGACGAGCTGATTTACGCTTTCCATGAGCGCGGTTTCGCGCTGCATTCCATGCGCTCCTCCGAGCGCAGCCGCCTCTACGTGCAGTGCGCCGTGACCGATACCGTGGAGGACTGGCCCGATGCGCGCATCTGGGAGGAGCTACACGCCCGCCTGGGCACCGCAGGCTGGTCACTGCGGGAGGGCCCGATTCTGGAAAAAACCATTACCCCCATGCGCTCCTTCGTGACCGAGCCCATGCAGTACGAGCGCCTGTTTCTGGCCGGCGACGCGGCCCACATCGTGCCGCCCACCGGCGGCAAGGGACTAAATATGGCCGTGGCCGATACCAAAACGCTGTTCGACGCCCTGCGCGCCTGGTACCAGACCGGCGACGGCGAGCTGCTGCGCACCTACTCGGCTGCTTGTATGCGCCGGGTGTGGCGGGTGCAGGAATTCTCGAACTACATGACCGAGCTGCTGCACCTCAACCCCGAAAAATCCGCTTTCGACCAGCACCTGCAGGAGTCGCGCTTTCAACTGCTCACCACCAGCCCGGCGGCTTCGCAGGTCATTGCCGAAAACTACGTGGGCCTGGCCGCCCAGCGCGCCGCTGCGCCGCTAGCACCCCTTTCGCACGCTTTATGAAACAAGTACCTCAAATATCGGCGGCCGAAGCGGCGGCCAAAGTGCGCGACGGCGACGTGCTGCTCGGCGGCGGCTTCGGCATGACCGGCAACCCCGTGCACCTGCTGCACGCCCTGGCCGAAACCGGCACCCAGAACCTGACCTTCATCGGCAACAACGTGGGCGAAGCCGGTCTGGGCGGCGGTCGGCTGCTGCTGAATGGACAGCTCCGGAAGATGGTTGGCTCCTTCTTCACCAGCAACCCCGACGCCGTGAAAGCCGCTCAAAGCGGCCAGGTGGAGTACGAGTTGCTACCGCAGGGTACGCTGGCCGAGGCTTTGCGGGCGGGCGGGGCCGGCATCGGCGGCTTCTACACGCCTACCTCAGCGGGGACGCTCATTGCCGAAGGGCGACCCACGATGACGCTCAAAGGGCAGGAACAAGTATTTATCGAAGGCATTCGGGGCAATGTGGCCTTCATCCGGGCCTGGAGAGCCGACACGGCCGGCAACCTCACCTACCGCCTCACCGAACAGAATTTCAACCGCGCCATGGCCACGGCGGCCGATGTGGTGATTGCCGAAGTCGAGGAAATCGTACCGGTGGGCGAGCTGGACCCCAACCACATCCACACGCCCGGCTGCTTTGTCGATTTCCTGGTGCAGGCTCACGTCACACTGGCCGACTTGGGCAGCTCTGCTTCCACCAGCACGGGCCGCGCCCCCAGCGCCAGCCGGCTGCACATGGCCGCCCGCGCCTTCGCCGAGCTGCGGCAGGGCGATGTGGTGAACCTGGGCATCGGCATTCCTACGCTGGTGGCCGACCTCATCAAGCCCGAACACGGCATCATCCTGCACACCGAGAACGGGATGCTGGGCGTCGGCCCCGCGCCGACGGACGGGGGCGGCGCGCTGGACTACCCGGTCAACGCCGGCAAGATTCCGGTCACGGCCCTGCCCGGCTCCTCCTACTTCGACAGCGCCGATTCGTTCGGCATGATACGCGGCGGGCACGTCGACGTGGCCATCATGGGCGGGCTGGAAGTAGACAGCCACGCCAACCTCGCCAACTGGGCCGTACCGGGCAAGCCGCTGCTGGGCGTGGGCGGGGCCATGGATCTGGCCTCGGGGGCCCGCAAGCTCATCGTCACGCTCACGCACGCCGACCCCGACGGAACCAGCAAGATTGTGCCCGAATGCACCCTGCCCATGACGGCGCACGGCGTGGTCGATATGGTCATTACTGATTTGGCCGTGTTTGAATACCAGTCTGGCCAGCTTACGCTCATCGAGTTGATGCCGGGCGCTACGCTGGATGAAGTGCGGGCCAAAACGGCGGCCGCCTTTATTGAAAGGCTTAGCCATTAACCTTTAAAGCTGTCTATCATGGCCAAACGCGCCCACCACTACCGCCTACGCCTGGAGCACCTGGCCCCGGCCGCACCCGACCAGCCCACCCACGCGCCCATGGAAATCGAATTCGACAACCACGACGACATTTTCAGCATCATTGCCCGCATGGAAGGCCGCCAGCTTTTCGCGGAGCCCGGCCAGGCCGCCGAATTTGCTATCGGCCTCAAACTCTTCAGTGAAGTCATGCTCAAAAACCGCGAGCTGCCGCTGTTTGCGGAGTTCCGGCCCACTTTCAGCGAATTCATGAAGAAGCTAAAAGGCGGGCCCCCTCCAAAAGAAGGGGTAGTTTCGCCCGAATAGATTCCTGCGCCCTTCTCCACCCCTCTCTATGAATACTGCTTACCTCGTTAACGGCATCCGCACCCCCATCGGCAATTTTGGCGGCAGCCTTGCGCCCGTGCGGCCCGATGACCTCGCCGCGCTGGTTATCCGGGAATTGCTGCAGCGCAATTCTTCCGCGGACCCGGCCGCCATCGCCGACGTTATTCTGGGCTGCGCCAATCAGGCCGGCGAGGACAACCGCAACGTGGCGCGCATGGCCCTGCTGCTGGCCGGCCTGCCCGCCTCCGTACCCGGCGAAACGGTGAACCGGCTCTGCGCCTCGGGCCTCTCAGCAAGCGTGGCGGCGGCCCGCGCCATCCAGAGTGGCGACGGCGATTTGTTCGTGGCCGGTGGCGTGGAGAACATGACGCGCGGCCCACTGGTCATATCTAAAGCCAGCACTGCTTTCGGGCGCGACGCCCAAATGGCCGATTCCAGCTTTGGCTGGCGCTTCATCAACCCGAAAATGGAAGAGTTGTACGGTGTGGATGCCATGGGCGAAACGGCCGAGAACCTGGCCGAGCGCGACCACATCAGCCGCGAAGACCAGGACCGGTTTGCCTACGCGTCGCACCAGCGGGCGGCCCGGGCCCGGGAGTCGGGACGCCTGGCGCGGGAAATCGTGGCGGTGCCCATCCAGCAGCGTAAGGGCGAGCCGGTGCGGTTTGCCCATGACGAGTTCATCAAGGCCAATACCACGCTGGAAGGGTTGGCTAAGCTGCGCCCTGCCTTCCGCAAAACCGGCTCGGTCACCGCCGGCAACTCCTCGGGCCTGAACGACGGGGCCGCCGCCCTGCTCTTTGCCTCCGAGCAAGGACTGAAGCAACACGGCCTCACGCCTTTGGCCCGCATCGTGGCCATGGGCGTGGCCGGTGTCGAGCCCCGGTTCATGGGCATCGGCCCGGTGCCGGCCTCCCAGTTGGCCCTAAAAAAAGCCGGCCTCACCCTCGACCAGATGGATTTGATTGAGTTCAATGAAGCTTTCGCAGCGCAAGCCCTGGCTTGCATTCGCGGCCTGGGCCTCGAAGATAATGACCCGCGCATCAACCCAAACGGCGGCGCCATTGCTCTGGGCCACCCGCTGGGCATGAGCGGGGCCCGTATCCTCAACACGGCGGCCCTGGAGTTGCACGAGCAAAACAAGCGCTTCGCCCTCGTCACGATGTGCGTGGGTGTTGGGCAGGGCTACGCCGTTATCATTGAGCGCGCCTAACCCGGCGCGACTTCCAGCCATCGAGTACATCAACCCCATGATAAAAATAAGCCAGCAGGAAGCGCTTGATTACCACACCCAGCACCCCGCAAGTAAGCTCGAAGTAGTGCCCACCAAAGCCATGCGCACCCAGCGCGACCTGGCGCTGGCGTACTCGCCCGGCGTGGCCGAGCCCTGCCTGCGGATTGCGGCCCATAAAGACGACGTATATCAGTATACCGCCAAGGGCAATTTGGTAGCCGTTATTTCGAATGGTACGGCCGTGCTCGGCCTCGGCAACCTGGGCCCGGAAGCCAGCAAGCCGGTGATGGAAGGCAAAGCCGTGCTGTTCAAGAAATTTGCCGGCCTCGACTGCTTCGACCTGGAGCTGGATACTACCGACCCCGACGAATTCATCCGGGTGGTGAGGGTGCTCGCGCCCACGTTTGGCGGCATCAACCTGGAAGATATTAAGGCGCCGGAATGCTTCCGCATCGAGCGGGAACTGCGCGCGCACCTATCCATTCCCGTCATGCACGACGACCAGCACGGCACGGCCATTATTTCGGCGGCCGCGCTATTGAACGCGCTGGAACTGGTCGGCAAGCGCATTGAAGATGTGCGCGTGGTCGTGAACGGTGCGGGGGCCGCAGCGGTGTCGTGTCTGCGCCTGTACGTAGCCCTAGGGTTGCGGCGCGAAAACACCGTGGTGCTCGATACTACGGGCGTCATCACGACCCGGCGACCAAACCTCAGCGCTGAAAAGGAGGAACTGGCCACCGACCAGCCGCTCACCTCGCTGGATGAGGCGCTGGCCGGCGCCGACGTCTTCATTGGCCTCTCCGCCGCCAACATGCTGCCACCCGCGCTGCTACTCGCCATGGCCCCCGACCCCATCGTCTTCGCCCTGGCCAACCCGGACCCGGAAATTGCCTATGCGCTGGCCCTGGCCACCCGCCCCGACGTGGTGATGGCCACCGGCCGCTCCGACCATCCCAACCAGGTGAATAACGTGCTGGGCTTCCCCTACATTTTCCGGGGGGCTATGGACGTGCGCGCCACCGAAATAAATGAGGCCATGAAGCTGGCCGCCGTGCACGCCCTTGCGGCCCTGGCGAGGGAACCGGTGCCCGCAGTAGTGCATTTAGCTTACGGAGATGATTCGCTTTCCTACGGCCGGCAATACTTAATTCCTACCCCATTAGACCCACGCTTGCTCTTTGCCGTGGCGCCAGCGGTGGCCCGCGCGGCAATGGCTAGCGGCGTAGCTCAGCGGCCCATCACCGACTGGGAAGCTTACACCGAGGAGTTAAGGCTTCGCTTAGGAGTAAACCTCAACATTTAATTGTTGACTGCTTGAGTGCTCCAAAAAGGCGCGGTGGATGTGGCAGAACTGCCGGTCCATGCTCACTTCCTATTTTTCAAGCAGATGCCACCGGGCTTGATACCTGGGTCAAAAGGGCGAAATAGGCCCCTCCAGTTATGTCTTGGGCAGAGCGATGGCTAAGCTTGGTGTTCTTGTCGGCGGGTGCTTAAGCAGCTTATTTGGATTAAAGGCGATGGCCGTGAGCAGCATCGTTTTATGAGCGCTGCTGCGCCCCCGAGTGCTGACCCGGCGCAGCCCATCGTGCGGCAGTAAGCTGCCAACTACGGGTTCCACCGTGCGTTGCCGTAATCGGCGCATGCGTCGAACTGCGCGGCTCTGCTGCCGGGCCAGCGCCCGGCAATACGGGGCACTGTAGGCCGTGCGGGTAATCTTACAACACTTGCTCTTCAGCGCGCAGGTGGGATTTGCGCGGGCAGCATCGACAATCGCTCGTCGAGGCGCTCCACAGTGACCGGGGTACCCATCCGATTACCTGGTAAAATAGTCGGGTGAGAAGAATTCCTGACCGTATTCCCTGCCGATGGTCTGGAGCTTTTGTAGGGCCTCCGGGCTCGGGGCCTGCCTGGGCAAAAAGGTGCCGAGAGCCACGGGCTGCCCGATTTCCACGAAGAACTGGTCGAGGCCGGCGGGCACCACAACGCACAGCAAATGCGCGACGGCGTCCGACTCGTTGGTGAAATTGTGGACCGCGCCGCCCTTCGGAATTTCCGCGAGGGCACCCGGGCCCGCAGTGGTGGTCTGCGTGTCCGACCGGAACACGACCTCACCTTCCAACACGTAAAACAGCTCCTGGACGTCGGGATGGGCGTGCGGACCGGGACCGCTGCCGGGGGGCACCAGCATGTCGATGACGGCATAAGCCCCATTGGTTTGCGCCCCGCTGGTGATGATGCGGTACGTGCCCCCGGCAATGGAGAGGGCGGGGCCGGTAGGCGCGGGGAAGAGATTAATGGCCGTAGGACGCATAAGAGAACGAAGAGTAATGCCGGTGGACACCGGGCCGGTGCCCATCCCGACGTCCAGGAGCTGTTTTACGTGTTGGAAGGTGAGCCCGCTTGTTCAGGCGGCCTGTTCGCCACCATCCACGGGAATCACGATGCCGGTCACAAACGCCGCCAGGTCCGAGGCGCTGAAGAGCACGACGCGGGCAATGTCGTCGGGCACGCCCCCCCGGCCCAGCGGCAGGCGGTTGGCAAACGCTTCCAGACCCGCTTTTACGGCATCCGAGGATTGGATATTGGCTTCCAGGCCGGGCGTTTTGGTGGCCGTGGGCGCAATGGCCACCACACGGATGCCTTTAGGGCCCAGCTCGGTAGCGAAGGCTTTGGTGGTGCCGGCCACGCCGTGCTTGGAGGCCACGTAGTGAGCCGCGTTGCCGTTCACGTTGAAGGCCGAGGTGGAGGCAATGTTGATGATGACCTTGCCGGTACCGGCCGCATCGACCAGCATCCGCACGGCGGCCTCGCGGCAGCCGATGAAGGTGCCGCGCAGGTTGATGTTGAGCACGAGGTCAAGCTGGGCATCAGTCGTGGTCAGGGCCGTGGCCAGGGGGTAAATGCCGGCGTTGTTGACCCAGATGTCGAGCTGGCCAAAGCGGGCCACGGCCAAATCGGCCAGGGCGGAGATGGAAGCCGCGTCGGCCACGTCGAGCTTCGCGCCCACGGCCGTGACGCCGTAGGTGGTCGCAATTTGCTCGGCCGCCGCCAGGGCCGCCGACTCGTCCACATCGCCAAGCACTACTTGCGCGCCGGCTTCGGCCAGGCGCTGGGCAATGGCTAGGCCCAGGCCCTTGGCCCCGCCCGTAATGACGGCGCTACGGCCGTGGAGGGAAATCAGGTCGGCCAGGGGATGGCTGGTTACATCGGAAACAGGCATGTTCGAAAGAGGATAATGGGTGAGAAGGAAGAAGAGTAAAAAGGGCGCTCCGAAGGCCGCTAGCCGCTATATTTGCCCGTGCGGGTGTAAGCCGCCTGGCGGTCGAGGCGGAAAAAGACGAGGTCGGCCGGGCCCTGCGCCGCCACTTGGATGGCTTCGTTTTCGATAACCAGGCCGTCGCCCGTTTTCAGGGTCAGGTGGTGGCCCGGGATGGTGACCGTGCCCCGGAACACGTGCAGGTAACCGGTCAGGCCCTGCAAGTCGGGCAGGGCGGTTTCGGCGTCGGTCAGGCGCAGGTCGTGCACCCACACCTGGCTGCGAATGGTGAGCGGGGCCGCGGCCTCGGCGGGGCCACCGACCAGGCGCCAGCCATCGGTCGGCACGGCTTCGGGGAAGGTGTGGAACTGCACGGCCGGCGGCAGGTTCGGGGCGCTGGGGCGAATGAAGATTTGCAGCAGTTCCACCGGCTCGGTGCTCGTGCGCGGGTTGGTTTCCTCGTGGAAAAAGGTCCGCCCGGCGTTCATCATCATCAGGTGCGTGGGCGTGACGGTGGCTGAGCTGCCGTGGCTGTCGGTGTGCACCATCTGGCCCCGGCGCATGTAGGTCAGGATTTCATCGTCGCGGTGCTCGTGCATGCCCACCACGAAGCCGGGCTGCATGCTGGCATCGTCGAAGCAGCCCAAAGGCCCCAAGCCGTGGTCGCCGGTTATTTGTAAGTTGATGCCGGGGTAGGTGCGGGCGATGCGGAAAGCGCCGCCGTTGTTGCCGGGCCGTTGCGCGGCGGGGTTGACTACTAACATGACAAAGAATGACTGACTGTGGGTGGGAATGCAGGCGTCGGCGCTGAGCGACCGGCACCAGCCGGCCCCGCTACCAACGGCAGGAATGATACTGTAAAGGTCCCCCGGGCCGCGACCGGAGGGAAGGGCATAAAGTCGGGGAGATTGGGCAAAAGGTCGGGTGCCGGGCGTCGGGCCACCTTCCTATCTTCGCCTGACCGTCCCTTACCCGCCGCGCCCGATGCCGACCATTTCGTCCTACGACATGCCCTCCCTGCAGCAGGAAGTCGGCGTGGGCGGGGCGTCCACCGAGTTTTTTCTCCTCCACTTCCACCAGCACGAGCGGATTAACTTCGAGCCGCACCGCACCGAGGCCTACGCCGTATGCCTGTTGCACCAGGGCGAGCTGCGGGTGGAAACCGACCTGTTTCCCAACCACTTCGTGGGCCCGGCCGTCTTCGTGATTGCACCCACCGTCATCCGCCAGTTCAGCCGCACCGACGGTTCCTTCGATGCGCACACCCTCTTCTTCGACCAGAACTTTCTGCTGAAAAGCCAGGCCGACGTGACCTACCTGGAAAGGTTCGACTTCCTGCATCGGCCCGACCAGCACGTAGTGCCCCTCAGCCCGGCGCAGCACGAAAAATTCAACACCTACTACCAGTTGGTCGCCCAGACCATCCGGGAAAACACGGCCTACACGCCGGCCATTGTGCGCAGCCTGCTCTACATCCTGCTGCACGAGGTTGCCGCCGCGCACGAGGCCAACCGGGCGGCCAGTCCGCCCGCGTTTACCCACAATCAGCAGTTGCTGTTCACGTTCAAAAATCTGCTGGCCCGCGACCACCTGCGCCACCGCCACGTTTCCTACTACGCCCAGCTGCTGCACATCACGCCCAAGCACTTCTCCACCGTCATCAAGGCCGAAAGCGGCAAAACCGCTGGGGAGTGGATTGACGAGATGGTGCTGCTCGAAGCTAAGGTGCTGCTCCAGCAGAAGGAGCTCACCATTGCCCAGGTAGCCGATAAGCTCCACTTCAACGACCAGTCCACGTTCGGCAAGTTCTTCAAGAACCTGGCTGGCATCTCGCCATTGGAGTACCGCAAGGGCCTGACTGTAGGCGTTGACTAGCCAACCATCCCCCGCTCACACCCGCGCCAACGTGCTGGACAGCTGCTGGGCGAGCAACTCACGGCCCCGGTGCAGACGGCTTTTCACGGCGGCCAGCGACGAGCCCAGCTGAGTGGCAATTTCCCCGTAGCTCAACTCCTCAAAATAGTGCAGTTCGACGATGTGCTGGTAAAGCGGGGGAAGCTGCGCGACGGCCCGGCGCAGGTGCTCGTTGCGCTGCGTCTGAATGAGCATTTCCTGGGGCGTAAGCGCGGCATCCGGCAACTCAAAAAAGCTGCTTTCCCGGTCCGCCACCACGATGGCGGCTTGCAGCGAAACCGTCTGCAGGCGGCGGCGACGCAGAAAATCGATGCAATG
Organism: Hymenobacter monticola; assembly: GCF_022811645.1. Classification (NCBI taxonomy): domain Bacteria; kingdom Pseudomonadati; phylum Bacteroidota; class Cytophagia; order Cytophagales; family Hymenobacteraceae; genus Hymenobacter; species Hymenobacter monticola. The sequence continues at coordinate 87,712 of NZ_CP094535.1, forward strand.
GTTCGTGGCAATGCGGAACAGCCAGGTGCTGAAGGCGAACACGGGCTGGAACCTGGCCAGGTAGCGGTAAGCCCGGGTCAGGACCTCCATCGTCAGGTCTTCGGCTACTTCCGTCTGCCGCACCATGCGGTAAATGAGGTGGAACACCGGCCGCCGGTAGTAGTCCAGCAGTTCGGTGTAAGCCTTCTCATCCTTGTGAATCAGGATGCGCTCTATCAGCTCAAAATCCCGGAGGGCCTGGGGCGAAAAATGCCCGCTTGCGGCGGAGCCAAATCCCGGGCGTTCAACGGGGCTGCCGGCGGGTAGGGTACCAGAAAGATTAGTCATTGGAAACGCCCATTACAAGGCTAGTTTAACAGGATGCCTTCGCCGCCAAAGCGTTTGTAGATGCTGGCCAGGATTTCGCTTTTGAGCTGCTGCTCGTGGCGAATGTTGTTAATCCAGAACTGCACCTGCAGGTCGTACACCTGGCCCGCAATGCCGCGCAGCAGGATTTCGGGCTCCACCTGCTGCAGCACGTTTCGACTGGCCAGCACTTCTTCGCTGATGAGCTCCCGGGCATGCTCCAGGTCGGTGGTGGCGGCCAGCTTCAGGTCCAGCGACACGCGCATGTGATTGTTGCTCAGCGTCCAGTTGATGACGTGATTGGAGAGCAGGTCGCCGTTGGGCACAATAATCTCGGAGCCGGCCATGGAAATGAGCTTGCTGGAGCGCACGCCGATGTCCTTGACCCGGCCCGTTTTGCCGGCCACTTCGATGTAGTCGCCAATCTGAAACGGGCGCTCAAAAATCAGGATAATGCCCGATACCAGGTTATTGACGATGTTTTGCAGGCCCAGGCCAATGCCCACGCTCAGGGCGCCAAACACGAGGGCGATTCTATCGACGGGCAGGCCCGATACCGCCGCCGCCAGCGTGGCGCCTATCCCAAACACCACCAGCCGGATGATGAGCTGCTTCGAGCCCTTGCGGTCGAGCCGGGGATTGAATTCGTCGTCGTCGGCATCGCCGTAGAAGTAGCCCACGAATTTCTGGGCCTGCACCGTCAGGAAAATTACGAGCCCGAACAGCAGCACGTTAAGCAGCGAAATGGAGACAGTGCCCACTTCCCAGGGCGTGATGAGCAAGTACTTCACCGCGCCTCCCACCAGGGCATACAGATTCAGATTGGTGAAGAAGGCCATCAGCCACAGCCCCACGGCCACCACCGAAAGCAAGGTGGTAGAGTGCCGCTCAATGACGTCGAAGTTGAACCGGCTCGACACCCCATTGCTCAGACGGATGCGCTGCATTTGCAGGTTCAGGGCCTGGGTAAGCAGGTCGATAAGGGTTGAGAGGGCGATGATTTGCAGCAGGGAATTCGCCGCCGTGCTGGTGAGCAGCTTGGCCAGGCTCAGGTAGCCCGTAAGGTTGCTGATAATTGCCGCCACCTGCAGGCCGGCGTACAAAAACAGCACCGGCCCCACAAACCAGTTCAGCTCCGGCGCCTGCCTGGCGCGCCGGCCCCACCTGATGCCAAGTCCGGCCGCCACCAGGTTGCAGCCAATCAGGACCCAGCGCAGGCCCGGCCCCGGCAATGGCCCGGCCAGCAGCGCATTCTGCGCCACCAGTATGGCCACAAACCCCAGCCACCAGAAATACAGGCGCCGGGGCCAGGTGCGGCCCAGATGCCAGGTGAGCATGAGCAACACCAGCAGCTGCAGCAGGTCGAGGTAGCCGGCCGGGGCCTGCAAGGAAAAGTAGGGCGCCAAGCTCAGCATCACGACCAGGGTGCCCGTCACGGGAAAGGGCCGCAGCTGAATGAGGGCGCGGTGGTCAAGGGCCTTTTCAGGGGCTACCTGACTGGCCTGCCGAAAATTGCGAAATACCCACCAGAAGAACAATGCGCCAATAACCAGCAGCCAGCCCCAGCCCCCGCTGTGCTGACTGAAATAGTAGGCCAAGAGCTGCTGCTGACCGGCGTAGGCCCGCTGCAGCTTCTCGCCAAGTCGGGCCTGCTGGGTCGTGTCGGCTGCTACGGCGCGGGAGAGCGGCTGGGCATCGGGCTGCAGGCTGCTGATGCCCAGCTTGCGAAACTGCTCGCTCAAAATGTCTTCCTGCTCCAGCAGGTGGATGTAGTTGCCCGATACCCGGTTTTGCAGGGTTTGGAGCGTGCGCTGCTGTTGCTGCACGAGCAGGGCAGTGCGCTGCTGCTTGCGCCGGATGCTGGCCAGCGTTTGGGTCAGCACCGTATCGCCGGGCACCTGGTCGTCGGCCGAGGGTGGCCCTAGTTGCTGGCGCAGGCCGGCCAACTGCAGCTGCATGGTATCCAACTGGTGACCCGATTGGATGAGCGCGGCCCGCCACGCGGTCAAATCCTGCCGCATATCCTTCAGCAGCACCCGAAACGTGAGCAGCTGCCGGGCACTAACGACTGCCCCAAACTGGGTCAGGTTGTTATAAATGGTGTGCAGGTTGGTTTCTACCCCGGGCAGCTGCGTGGTGATGTCGGCGGTATTGGCCAGGCTGCGCGCCGTGGCATTGATGTGCCCCAGCGTAAGGTAAGCCGCTTCCACGCGGGCGCTACGGGCGGCGCTGCTGGAATCGGCAGCCAGCGGCACCACCGGCCGGGCAATTGCGCTTCCGGAATCGGCGGCCGGGCCCCCCACCGACTGGGCGGCGGCTAACGCGGGCAGGCCGAGCAATACTACTATCCCAAGTAGCTGGCCCAGTATACCGGGCCAAAGCAGCTTGCGGGGGAGCAAGAATGCTCTTTTCATAGGAAGTGGCAGTTAGAATCTCGGATGAGAAATGCTGGCCTGCTTGGCGGCACCGCATGGAAGTGTTCACAAAGCAACGGCTGGTTCTCGCTAGCGGCTAGCAGAATTGCGTGAACGTGCCCAATTGGTAGTTGAATAGCCGGGATGAGCGCCCGAAAAGACGCTGTTGTATCCTTACTTGGCCTCTTCCCGCAGCGTTTTGCGGTATTCCAAAGGAGAAGTACCCATAATGGCTTTGAACTGCCGGTTGAAATACGAGACGTTGCTGAAGCCGCTGGCGTAGCAAATGGCGGAGACGCTGCTCTCCTGGGTCAGCAGGTGCGTGGCGTGCGTGATGCGTACGGTATTGACAAACTGCGAAAAGGTCTTCTTCGCACGCCGCTTGAAGTACCGGCAGAAGGCGGCTTCCTGCATACAGGCCAGCGAGGCCGCTTGCTTGGTGGTGAGTTCGTCGCTGAAATGTCCGAGCACGTACTGGTAAACGGCGTCGAGCCGGTTGTCATCGCCGGCCCCGGGGGACTGCTTTTCCACCAGCGGGTCGATAAACAGCAGGTTGCGCCGCTTTACTAAGGCCAACTGGTGCAGCAAATGGAGGAATTGCAGCAATGCCGGCAACCCCGCGCTTTTCTGCTTGGCCATCTCCACGAAGAACTGGCGCACCGGCGCTTCGGCCGCGCTGAACTTGATGCCCGCGACTGCCAGCTTCAGCAGCTTGTTCACGGCTTGCAGCTCGGGCAAATGCCCCAAAGCGCCCTCCAGCGCATCGTCCCGGAACTGCAGGAAAATGGAGTGAGCAATGGCCCCCGACTCGACGAAAGTGCGCTCGTTGACGAAGTAGTGCGGGAAATTGGGGCCAAACAGGTACAGGTCCCCGTCGGCAAAATTCAGCACCTGCGTGCCGCCATAGAATTTGCCCTGTCCCTTTACAATCAGCACCAGCTCGTAGCCCCGATGAAAGTGGAAAGGGGCCGCAAACTGCGCCGCCTGTTCCTGCCGGATGGTAAAGCTGGCATCCAGGGCGGGGGTGATTTCGCGGAAAACAGTTCTCATGTGGTACGATTCGCGGCGTTGACTACGCCACTTGCCTCACGTAGTGTAAATAGTGTATCAAAAGTAGCAAATGCAGTGCTTTTTCGACGGGTGGGTTTTCGGGAGCTTTACATTCCGCTTACCAACAGTAAGCCCTCACTTATTTCCCACCCGCACCCGGGCCCCCGGCCCACATTACAGCGTGGATAAACAACCACTTAGAAGCCGCAAATGGTTTGGCCGTACCGGTAAGGACGGGTTCATTTACCGGGCCTGGATGAAAAACCAGGGCATTCCCTCGCACGAGTTTGATGGCCGTCCGGTCATCGGCATCTGCAATACCTGGTCGGAGCTGACGCCCTGCAACGCCCACTTCCGCGACTTGGCAGAGTCGGTGAAGCGGGGCGTGTACGAGGCCGGCGGCTTCCCGGTCGAGTTCCCGGTCATGTCGCTGGGCGAGACGCTGATGAAGCCCACCGCCATGCTCTACCGCAACCTGGTGAGCATGGACGTAGAAGAATCCATCCGCGCCAACCCCGTCGATGGCGTGGTGCTGCTCTGCGGCTGCGATAAAACCACGCCGGCCCTGGTGATGGGCGCGTGCAGCGTCGATTTACCTACGCTGGTGATTTCGGGCGGCCCCATGCTGACGGGCAACTACAAAGGCAAACCCGTGGGAACTTCGGACCTGTGGCGGCTGAGCGAAGCCAACCGCTCGGGCCAGCTGCCCCTGGACCAGTTCGAAAGCATTGAGGCCAGCATGTGCCGCAGCTCGGGCCACTGCGCCGTGATGGGCACCGCCTCCTCCATGGCCTGCATGGTGGAAGCCCTTGGGTTGTCGCTGCCCCAAAACGCGGCCATTCCGGCCGCCGACTCCCGCCGCAAGGTACTCTCGCACCTCTCGGGCATGCGCATCGTGGACATGGTGCGCCAGGACCTGAAGCTGTCGAAGATTCTCACGCGCCCGGCCTTCGAAAACGCCATGATGGCCAACGCCGCCATCGGCGGCTCGACCAACTTCGTGATTCACCTGCTGGCCATTGCCGGGCGCATCGGCGTGGAGTTGAGCCTGGACGACTTCAACCACGTGACGGCGGGCATTCCGCTGCTGGCCAATTTGCAGCCCTCGGGGCAGTTCTTCATGGAGGACCTGTACTATGCCGGGGGCCTGCCCGCAGTGCTCAAGGAGCTGGCCGCCTTCCTGCACAACGACTGCCTCACGGTGAACGGCAATACCATCCGGCAGAACTACGAAACCAGCGAGTGCTACAACCGCGACGTGGTGGCCCCGGTCGATAAGCCTTTCAACCCCGTGGCCGGCGTAGTGGTGCTAAAGGGCAATCTGTGCGAGAACGGGGCCGTTATCAAGCCCTCCGCCGCCAGTACCGAATTGCTGCAGCATACCGGCCCCGCCGTGGTGTTTGAGAACATCGAGGATTTCAAGGCCCGGATTGATGACCCCGACCTGGACGTGACGGCCGACAGCGTGCTCGTGCTGAAAAACGTGGGCCCGAAGGGCTACCCCGGCATGCCGGAAGTCGGCAACATGGCCATTCCCGGCAAGCTGCTGGCGCAGGGCGTGACCGACATGGTGCGCATCTCGGACGGGCGGATGAGCGGCACGGCCTTCGGCACGGTGGTGCTGCACGTGGCTCCCGAAGCCGCCGCCGGGGGCACGCTGGGCATCATTCAGCATGGCGACATTATCACCCTGGACGTGCCGGGCTGCACGCTGCACGTGGAACTGACGGACGAAGAAATACAGCGGCGCAAAGCCCATCTGCAGGCCGGCGATTCGCTGGTGAGCCGCGGGTACGTGCGGCTGTTTCAGCAGCACGTGCAGCAAGCCCACCTGGGCGCCGACTTCGATTTTCTGCGCGGCGGCTCGGGCAGCGAAGTTGTCCGCGACTCCCACTAACCTGACTGCTTACCACCTGCTGCCTGCCGTCGTGGCGCAGCGTTATCTTCTCCCACTATGTTTTCATTAGCTAACAAAACCGCCGTGGTAACGGGCAGCGGCAGCGGCATTGGCAAGGCCATTGCGCTGGTGCTGGCCGGCCAGGGCGCGCTGGTCCACCTGCTGGAGCGCAACGTAGAAGCCGCGCAGGCGGTGGTTGCGGAAATTACGGCCGCCGGGGGCCAGGCCCGCGCGCACAGCTGCGACGTGAGCCAGCAAGCGGACGTACTGGCCACGTTTCAACAAATCGGCCCCCTCGATATCCTGGTCAACAACGCCGGCATTGCACAAATCGGCAACGTGGAAAAAACCAGCGTGGCCGATTTCGACAACATCTACCGGGTCAATGTGAAGGGCACCTACAACTGCCTGTTTGCGGCCATTCCCCTGCTGAAAGCCAACGGGGGCGGAACCATTGTGAACATGTCGTCCATTGCGGCGCTGGTGGGCTTGGCCGACCGTTTTGGGTATTCGATGAGCAAGGGCGCGGTGGCAGCCATGACCCTGTCGGTGGCCCGCGACTACCTGGCCGATAACATTCGCTGCAACAGCATCTCGCCGGCGCGGGTGCACACGCCCTTCGTGGACGGCTACTTGGCCAACAACTACCCCGACAACACCCCCGAAATGTTTGCTAAGCTGTCGCAGAGCCAGCCCATTGGCCGCATGGGCACCCCCGACGAAGTGGCCGCGCTGGCCCTGTTCCTCTGCTCCGACGAGGCCAGTTTCATCACGGGCGTGGACTATCCCATCGACGGCGGCGTCACCACCCTCAGCACCTAAATCCCCACCCGTACCACGATGAAGTTAATCCGATTTGGCGAGGCTGGCCAGGAAAAGCCCGGCATCATACAAGGCGACCAGTGGCTGGACGTTTCAGCCAGCGTGCGCGACTACGACGAGGCATTTTTTGCGCAGGGCGGGTTGAAGCAGCTGCACGCCGCGCTGGCCGCGCGCCCGGCAACGGCGTGGCCCGTGGTGCCGCCCGGCACCCGGCTCGGGCCGCCCGTGGCCCGGCCGTCCAAGATTGTGTGCATTGGCCTCAACTACGGCGACCACGCCCGCGAAACCGGCGCGGCGGTGCCCCAGGAGCCCATTATTTTCCTGAAGTCTACCACGGCCCTGGTCGGCCCGAACGATACGATTGTCATTCCGCGCGACTCGGTGAAAACCGACTGGGAAGTGGAGCTGGCCGTGGTCATTGGCCAGCGGGCCAGCTACGTGACCGAAGCCGAGGCCCTGAGCTACGTGGCGGGCTACTGCCTGCACAACGACGTATCGGAGCGCGAGTTTCAGCTGGAACGGGGCGGCACCTGGGACAAGGGCAAGGGCTGCGATACTTTCGCGCCGATGGGGCCGTTCCTGGCCACGCCCAACGAAATTCCCGACGTCGATAACCTGCGCCTGTGGCTGACGGTGAACGGCCAAACCATGCAGAACGGCACCACCGCCGAGCTGATTTTCAAGATTCCCTTTCTTATTTCCTACCTCAGCCGGTTTATGACGCTCCTGCCCGGGGATATCATCTCCACGGGTACGCCCGCCGGGGTGGGGCTGGGCTTCAAGCCGCCGGTATTCCTGAAGCCGGGTGACGTGGTGGAGCTGGGCATTGAGGGGTTGGGCACCTCGCGCCAGTCCGTCCAAGCCTACGAACCGGCCTAACGGCCACCCTGCAATGGCAACTATTTCAGTAATGGAAACGGCGTCAACCAGTCGCCAGCAATCCCCCATGATGCGTTTTGAAGGAAAAGTAGCAATCGTGACCGGCGCCGGCCAGGGCATCGGCTTCGAGATAGCCCGGCAGCTGACCCGCGAGGGTGCCCACGTGCTGCTCAATGACCTGGACGGCAGCCTGCTGAGCGAAGCGGCAAAGCGCATCCAGCAAGAGGGGCCGGGCACCTGCTCGCCCCTGGCTGGTGACGCCGGCGACCTGGCTTTTATCCAGCAGCTGGTGGCCGAAGCCACTAGCCGGTTTGGCCACCTCGACATCGTCATCGCCAACGCCGGCATCACGCTGTTCGGCGACTTCCTGACCTACAGCCCCGAGTCGTTTTTCAAGGTGATGCAGGTGAACCTGGGCGGCACGTTTTTTCTGGCGCAGGCCGCGGCCAACCAGATGAAGCAGCAAGCCAGCGGCGGCGCGCTGCTGTTCACGTCCTCCGTCACCGGGCATCAGGCTCACAAGCAGTTGTCAGCCTACGGCATGAGCAAGGCCGCCCTGGAAATGCTGGCCAAAAGCCTGGTGATTGAGCTCTCGGAGCACCGCATTACCGTGAACACGGTGGCGCCGGGCGCAACCCTGACCGAACGCACGCAGGACGACCCGGCGTACGAAGCCACCTGGCAAAAGCTGACCCCGATGGGCCGGCCCGCGACCGTGGCCGACATCGCCCAGGCCGCCTTGTTTCTGGTGTCCGACCACGCCCGCCACATCACCGGCCAGAGCTTGGTGGTCGACGGGGGCTGGACGAGCATCAGCCCTGGCCCGGAACCGGTTTAGCCCTCCCCATTCCCCTCCCCTGCTACCTGCCTCGTGGAAACCCCGCCCTCGACCTTAGAAGCTGTTGTTCAGCATCCGTGCCAGTTGGGCGAAGGCCCGGTCTGGGACGCCCATACCCAAACGCTGCTGTGGATTGACCTGCTGGGCGGAGACATTCACGAGTTTACGCCGGCAACCGGCACTCACTCGACCGTTAGCGTCGGGCAGATGGTTGGGGCCGTGGCCCTGCGGCGCGGGGGCGGCCTGGTGGCCGCCCTGCAACACGGCTTCGGCTTCGTGAACCGGCAAACGGGCGAGGTAACCATGGTGGCCAGCCCCGAAGCGGCGCTGCCCGGCAACCGGTTCAACGATGGCAAGTGCGACCCGGCCGGCCGGTTCTGGGCCGGGACGACCTCCTACGCCGAGCTGCCCAACCAGGCCAGTCTATATTGCCTGGAGGCCGATGGCACGGTGAAGCGGCAGCACCAGCCGGTTTCCATGTCCAACGGCCTGGCCTGGAGTCCTGATGGCCAGACTTTGTACTACATCGACACGCCGACCTACGAAGTGGTGGCCTTTGCCTACGACCAGGCTACCGGGACCATTCGTGCTCCCCAAACGGTCATTCAATTCACGGCCGGCGATGGCTACCCCGATGGGATGACCATTGATGCGGAGGGCATGCTGTGGGTCGCCTTCTGGGGCGGCTGGCGGGTGGGGCGCTACAACCCGCACACGGGCCAGCTGCTGCACTGCATCTGGCTTCCCGTGGCCCAGGTGACCAGTTGCACCTTCGGCGGGCCCGAGTTGCGGGACTTATACATTACCTCGGCCCGAACCGGCCTGAGCGAGCCGCAGCTGCGCACCCAGCCCCGGGCCGGGGCGCTGTTCGTGCTGAAGGACTGCGGTTTCCAGGGACTGCCCACCAACGAATTCAACGGCTAACTGCCCACTGCTGACGGACAAGGCCGTCGCGAACAAGCCGGCCGCGAGGCCCCACGATATGCTAAACATCGAGCACGAACTACGGGCATTTCTGCCGGCCGAGCGCATCCGCGCCCGTTACATCGACCTGGTATCGTTCGCCTCGGATGCCGGCTTCTACCACTTGGTGCCCCAGGCCGTGGTGCAGCCCATCAGCGAGGCCGAGATTAAGGCCTTGTTTGCTTTCTCGCACCAGCAGGCCATTCCGTTGGTGTTTCGCACCGGGGGTACCAGCTTGTCGGGGCAGGCCATTACGGACGGAATTCTAGTGGACCTAAGCCAGTTCTGGGCCCGCCTGACTGTCGAGCAGGACGGCCAGCTGGTGCGCGTGCAGCCGGGCATCACGGGCGCCATGGTCAACGCCTACCTGCGCAAGTACCAGCGCAAAATCGGGCCGGACCCCTCCAGCATCAGCGCGGCCATGATGGGCGGCATCCTGTCCAACAATGCCAGCGGCATGTGCTGCGGGGTGGTCCAGAACTCGTACCACACCACCCGCCACATCCGCTTCGTGCTGCCTAATGGCCAGGCCTTCTCCACGGAAAACCCCGGGGACTATGCCCGTTTTGAGCACGAAAGCCGCGACCTGCACCAGGAGCTGGCCGCGATTCGCCAGCAAATAGCGGACACCCCGGAGCTGCACGCCAAAATCCGGCACAAGTACCGCACCAAGACGACGGTGGGCTATTCGCTCAATGCCTTCGTCGACTACGAGCACCCGCTCGACATCCTGGCGCACCTGCTGATTGGGGCCGAAGGGACGCTGGCCTTCATCGCGGAGGCGGTGCTGCACACCGTGCCCGACCACCCGTTCAAGTCGACGGCGCTGCTCTACTTCACCGATATCTACGCCGCGTGCCAGGCCATTGAGCCCCTCACCCAGGCGGGCGCCCTGATGGTGGAACTCATGGACCGCGCCTCGCTGCACGCCGTGGCCGAGCTGCCGGGCATGCCCGCCATTGTGAAAACGCTGCCGGAAGCCGCCGCGGCCCTGCTCGTGGAATTTCAGGAGGCTTCGCCGGAAGCGCTGGAAACCCGGGTGAGCAGCTTCCTGGCATCGTCGGGGGAGCTGGCCCTGCTCAACACGCCGGAATTTACGACCGACTACGCCGAGCGGGAGTTTTTCTGGAAGGTGCGCAAGGGGCTGTTTCCGGCCGTGGGGGCGGTGCGGGCCAGCGGCACGACCGTGATTCTGGAGGATGTCGCGTTTCCGGTGGCCCAGCTCGGCAATGCCATCATCGACCTGCAGCGGTTGTTCCGGCAGTACAGCTACCACAATGCCATCATCTTCGGCCACGCCAAGGACGGCAACATCCACTTCGTTATCACTCAGTCGTTTAATACAACCAAGGAGATAAACCGCTACCAGTACTTCATGGAAGACGTGGTGGAACTGGTGGTGCAGAAGTACCAGGGCACGCTCAAAGCCGAGCACGGCACGGGCCGCAACATGGCCCCCTTCGTGGAAACCGAGTGGGGCGGCGAGGCTTACGCGATTATGCAGCGCATCAAGCAGGCGGTGGACCCGCGCGGGCTGCTCAACCCCGGCGTGATTATCAATGCCGACGAGCGGGCCCACATCCAACACCTGAAAACGCTGCCCTCGGTCGAAGCCGAAGTGGACCGCTGCATTGAGTGCGGCTACTGCGAGCACAAGTGCCCCAGCCGCGACCTGACCATGACCCCGCGCCGCCGCATCGTGGTGCGCCGGGTGCTCAAGCAGCTCGAAGCCGCCGGCGACACCGCCCACCACCAATTGCTGCTTGACCAGTACCAGTACGAAGGCCTGGAAACCTGCGCCGTGGACGGCCTGTGCGCCACGGCCTGCCCGGTCGACATCAACACCGGCGACCTGATTAAGCGCCTGCGCCGCGAAAACCACTCGCCCACCGCCAACAAGGTGGCCCTGCTGGTCGCCAAGAACTTCCGCACGGTGGAGTGGCTGGCCCGCACGGGCCTGCAGGCCGGGGCCGTCTTCAACCGCGCGTTTGGCCCGAACACCATGGCCAAGCTCACGGGCGGGCTGCGCCGGGTGGTGCCCGCCATGCCGCTCTGGAACGAGCAACTGCCGGCACCGCCCGCGCTCAAGTCCCTGCGGGGGGCCGCCGGCCCCCCGGCCCCGGCCGGCCAGCCGGGCATCGTGTACTTCCCCTCCTGCCTCTCGCGCATGCTCGGCACCTACGAAGGCCAGGCAAAGAACGGGCTGGAGGTTTTCCTGAGCGTGTGCGCCAAGAGCGGCATCGCCGCCACGGTGCTGGAGCGGGCGGCCGGCACCTGCTGCAGCCAGATTTTCTCCTCCAAGGGCTTCGCCGAGGCCTACGCCTACACCGCCAACAGCATCGTTGAGCGGCTGTGGGAAAGCAGCCGGCAGGGGCAGCTGCCGGTGGTGATTGACGTGAGCTCCTGCGCCTACACCCTGCACAAGCTGCGGCCGGTGCTGAACCCGGAAAACCAGCGCAAGTACGACCAGCTCACCATTCTCGACAGCGTTGATTTTCTGCACGACCTGGTGCTGCCCCGGGCCACGGTGCGGCAGCGCAAGCAAACGGTGGTGCTCCACCCTGTGTGCTCGCTGGAAAAGATGAAATCGGGGCCCAAGCTGCTCGCCATTGCCCGCCGGTTTGCCGAGCAGGTGACCGTGCCGCAGCACGCCGGCTGCTGCGGCATGGCCGGCGACCGGGGCTTTCTGTTTCCCGAGCTCACGGCGGCGGCCACCCGGCCCGAAGCCCGCGAGGTGCAGCAGCAGCCCGCCCAGGGCTACTATTCCTCGACCAAAACCTGCGAAATGGCCCTCTCCGAGGCCACCAGCAAGAACTACGAGTCCATCCTCTACCTGGTAGACGAAGGGCTATAACGCGCTCCACCCCCCAATTCCCACAAGCTCCATGGCTGGTATCTCCACCTCCTCCGCGCCGCGCCGCGTTCTGCCGTCCCCGGCGGCCGTCCCCTCCTATTTCGGGCCGCTGCTGACCGTGACCATGCTCTTCTTCACCTGGGGCTTCATCGTGTCGATGAACGACGTGCTCATTCCCAAGCTGAAGGTGGTGTTCACGCTGCAGCACTGGCAGGCCATGCTGGTGCAAACCGCCTTTTTCGGGGCTTATTTCATCGTCTCGCTGGCGTATTTCCTGCTCTCGATGACGAAGGGCGACCCCATTCAGCGCATTGGCTACAAAACCGGCATCATCATCGGCCTGCTGGTGTGCGCGGCGGGCGCGGGGCTGTTCTACCCTTCGGCGGAGTTTAAAAGCTACGGGCTGTTTCTGGCCGCGCTGTTCGTGCTGGCTTCGGGCACCACCATCCTGCAAATTGCGGCCAACCCCTACGTCACCATTCTCGGCGCGCCGGAAACCTCGTCCAGTCGGCTGAACCTGACGCAGGCCTTCAACTCGCTGGGGACCACGCTGGCCCCCGTAGTGGGGGGCTACCTGGTGTTCGACCACCTGGCGCAGCAAGCCGGCACCGGGGCCGATTCTGTGAAGCTGCCCTACCTGGGGCTGGCGGCGGCCACGGTGCTGCTGGCCCTGCTCATCCGGCTTGCGCCGCTGCCGGCCGTGGGCAGCGCGGGCCGGGTGGTGGCCGAGGCCGGGGCCCTGCGCTACCGGCACCTGGTGCTGGGCGTGGTCTGCATTTTTGCCTACGTGGGCGGGGAAGTCTCCATTGGCAGCAACTTCATCAGCTTGCTGAAACTACCCCAGATTGGCGGGTTTCCTGAATCCGAAGCCAAATATTACCTGACCTTTTTCTGGGGTGGGGCTATGATTGGGCGGTTTTTCGGGGCCGTGGCCCTGGCCCAGTTCCGCAACAACGCCTACAAGTTCGGCATCCTGGCCCTGATTATTCTGGTTACCTATGCGGGAGTGGCCAGCGTCTACGACCAGCAGCAGAGCCTGATTGTGCTGGGCCTGATGCTGGGCAACGTGCTGGTGCTGCTGCTGAGTCGGTTCGTGCCGCAGCGCACGCTGGCCTTTTTCGCGGCTTGCGTGGTGGGGCTGCTGCTGCTCATCGCCACCCAAACCGGTGCGGTAGCCCTGTGGGCCATCGTGGGCATCGGGCTGTTCAACTCCATCATGTTTCCCACCATCTTTGATTTGGCCATCAAAGGGCTGGGGCAATACACCAGCCAGGCGTCGTCGCTGCTGGTCATGGCCTGCGTGGGCGGGGCCGTTGTGCCGCCGCTGCAGGGGCTGCTGGCCGATGAGACGGGCAATTTGCAGGCCTCCTTCCTACTGCCGGTGCTGTGCTACCTGTACGTCATGTATTACGGCATCTGGGGCTACAAATCGGATAATCAGGCAAATGACACGGTAGTGGAGCCCGGGGCTTAGCTCGTTGGTAGTACCGTTACACAGAAACGCAAGCAAAACGGAACCGGCCGGCCTTACGAATTGGGTGGGACCTGGAGTGTAGGTCGGTCGGCGACGTTTGCTGGGTAGATAACATTAAAAATGCGGACACGTCGCGCTCCGACATCCCGACGATGAGCGGGCGTAGGCCCTCGCTTTCCACCAGTATCGGGGGCAGTAATCCATCGCGTGGGGCAAAAATGCGCGTAATCTGGATGCGTTTTAGGTAGACCTTGTCGTAAATTGCCAATTCAAGCAGGAACATTCACCCGTTGCATGTGCCTGACCTGAATGCTACTTGCACCCAGGCTCGCTGCTGGTACAAGGATTGGCAACCCCTACGACCATGGATATTCCTACCGCGGCTCAGCCAAGCGCTGAGCTTTATCAAACGCAGGAGCAGTTAATTCCCCTCATCACCTCTTTCCTGGAGAATGAGGCACATCAGCTCTTTGTGCCCAGTCTGGCCATCGACACGGCCATCTTCAGCTTTCAGAACGACAAGCTTAAAATACTGCTGCTGCGCTTTTGGAACACGCCCTACTATTGCCTGCCGGGCGGCTTTGTTGGCAAACAGCAAACCCTGGACGAGGCCGCGTATGCGATTCTTCGGGAAAGGACCGGCCTGACGACAATCTACCTGGACCAGTTTTATACGAGTGGCAACCTGGAGCGCTTCGGCAACGATGCGCTGCTCACCAAACTGCGGGAGCTAGGTGCCGCACCCCGGCCGGGCAACTGGCTGGAGCAGCGCTTTGTGTCCGTGTGCTATTATGCCTTGCTCGATGAAGTAGCTTTCTGCCAGACAATCGACCCGCTGGTGTTTGAGCCCGAGTGGGTGGACATCGATAAGCTGCCCGAGATGCTTTATGACCACGCAGAAATTGCTGGCAAAGCACTGGAAAGGCTTCAATTCGACCTCAACCATAAGTTTGTCGGCTTCAACTTGCTGCCCGAAGAATTCACCATGGGCGAATTGCAGAAGATATACGAAGCCATTCACCAGACTCAGCTAGACCGGGCCAGCTTTCAGCGCAAAATGCTCAGCCTGGGAATTCTGGAACGATTAGAGAAGAAATACACGGGCAAGGCGCATAAGTCGCCCTATCTCTACCGCTTTAACAAAGTGCCCGCCGCCGCAGAGGCCTTAGCCGGCTAAAGACTAAATTTTGAATGAACAGGCCCGTGGGCTGGCGCAAGAGGAGATTACCTCTTCTGCGCCAGCCCACGGGCCTTTTTGGCATCCTGCCACAACTCGCCCCCCTAGCTCTCAGGCTTGGCTAAAGCGGCATTAGAAGGTTCAAATCAGAGAGATAGCGCAGAAATATCACTCAGGTTTTTGTAAGTGGCTGCTTTCTGATTATTATTGTTACATATTGCAACAATGAGAAAATCTATACTGTCCGCCTTCACGATGTGAAGGGTAGATGCCACTCCTCATGCCGAAAAAGGCAGTTGCAATTGGCTACTCAACAGGTGGTCTTGGCGCTTTTTCCAACGCGAGCGTGCACCCCTGAACTGGCCAGGGTTGTCCTGTGCCCTGGCTACGACCGATAGGTATTCATCCTGCTCCCCTCCCAAAATCCCACCCACTCACCTGGAAAATGAAAACCTTAAAGCTGCTACGAGTTGTCACGGCCCTGCTGCTGGTGATGACAGCAGACACGGCCTGGTCTCAATCCAACCCGGCCGCGCAGCCGGGCACCCGCTCGTTCGACCAGGGGTGGAAATTCTTGAAGGACAACCCGACGGGGGCCGAAAACCCCGGCTTTGACGACGCGCGCTGGCGGGCGCTCGACCTGCCCCACGACTGGAGCATCGAGGACCTGCCCAACCAAAGCCCCGACTCCATCAGCGGGCCGTTTTCGCGGGCCTCGCTGGGCAAGCTGCACAGCGGCAACACGGTGGGAGGCACGGCCTGGTACCGCAAGCGGTTTGTGGTGGACAAGGCCGAGCAGGGCAAAACAGCCTACCTGCAATTTGACGGGGTGTACATGAACGCGGACGTGTGGGTGAACGGCCAGCACCTGGGCAACCATTTCTACGGCTACACCTCGTTCTGGTATAACATTACGCCCTACCTCAAGCCCGCCGGGCAGCCCAACGTGGTGGCCGTGCAGGTGAAAAACGAGGGCCTGAACTCGCGCTGGTACACCGGCTCGGGCATTTACCGCCACACTTGGCTGCGGTTTGCCAGCCCGGTGCACGTGGCCCCCTGGGGCGTGTACGTGACGACGCCCACGGCCACCGCCGCGCAGGGCACGGTGGCCGCGGTGGCCACCATCGCCAACACCAGCGCGCAGGCGCAGCAGGTAGCCTGCACGCTGCAGCTGCTCGACCCGGCGGGCAAGGTAGTGAGCAAGGCCACCCGGCAAGCCCTGGTGCCGGCCGGGCAGTCGGCTGACGTGGCGCAGACCCTGACCGTGGCGCGGCCGGCGCTGTGGTCGCCGGAGTCGCCCACGCTCTACCGCGCCGAGGTGACGCTGCGGGTGGGCGGCCAGGTGCAGGACCAGCACACGACGCCGGTCGGCATCCGCACCATCCACGCCGATGCCCAAACCGGGTTTAGCCTCAACGGCAAGACGATGAAGCTCAACGGCGGCTGCATTCACCACGACAACGGCCCCCTGGGGGCCGTGGCCCTGGACCGGGCCGAGGAGCGCAAGGTGGAGCTGCTCAAAAAGGCCGGCTTCAACGCCCTGCGCCTCTCGCACAACCCGCCCTCGCCCTACCTGCTCGACGCCTGCGACCGCCTGGGGATGCTGGTGATTGACGAGTCGTTCGACATCTGGGAAAAATCGAAGATGCGGGTGATGTCCAGCATCTTCGGCCCCAAGGGCGCGCCGATTTCCGACTACTCGACCGTGTTCAAAACCGACTGGCAGCAGGACATCAAGCTCATGCTGCTGCGCGACCGCAACCACCCGAGCATCATCATGTGGAGCATCGGCAACGAGATTCTGGAAGTGGCTACCTCGCCGGGGCTGCGCATCGCGCAGGGCCTGGTGAGCGAGATGAAGAAGTACGACACCACCCGCATTATCACGGAGGGCTTTGCCCTGAGCGACGACCCGAAGGCGGGGCCGGGCAGCCCCAACGAGGAGGCCCACTACGCCCTGCTGGGGGCCACCGGCTACAACTACGCCTATACCAAGTACGAGCAAGACCACGCCCGCTACCCCAACCGGGTCATCTACTCCTCGGAGTTTATGCCCCCGCGGGCGCTGCCCAACTGGCAGGCCGCCCAAAAGCTGCCCTACGTGATTGGCAACTTTACCTGGGCCGCCATGGACTACATGGGCGAGTCGGGCGTGGGCCTGCCGCGCCTGGTAAACGCCAACGCGCCGTATTCCGACACCACGGCCGTCTCGCTGGCCAACGTGAGCTTGTTTTTCTCGCCCAAGCCCTGGCCGATGTTTCAGAGCTTCATGGGCGAGTACGACCTGATTGGCAACGCCAAGCCGGCCGCCGAGTACCACCGCGTGGTGTGGGGCAGCCAGCCGGTAGCCCTGTTCGTGCACAAGCCCGTGCCGGCCGGCAAAAAGGAAATCCGCAGCCCCTGGGGCTTCCCCGACGAGCTGAAAAGCTGGAACTGGCCCGGCCACGAGGGCGAGAAGATGCAGGTGCGCGTGTACACCCGCAGCCCGCTGGTGAAGCTGGAGCTGAACGGTAAAGTCATCGGCGAGCAAAAGCTGGACGTGAACGAGTCGGTGACGGCCTTTTTCTACGTGCCCTACGCGCCCGGCACCCTGGTAGCCCGCTGCTACGACAAGGGGGTCGAAACCGCGTCAACGACCCTCCAAACCGTGGGCCCGCCCGCCGCCCTGCGCCTCTCGGTCGACCGCGCCACCCTGCGCGCCGACCGCAACGACCTCGCCTACGTGCAGGTAGAGGTAGTGGACGCCGCCGGCAACCTCGTGCCCACGGCCGACGACGTACTGGTGCAGTTTGCCGTGCGGGGCGCGGGCACGCTGGCCGGGGCCGGTAGCGGCAGCCCCGTCGATGTGAGCAGCTTTCAGCAGCCGCGCAAGAAATCGTGGCAGGGCCGGTGCCTGGCCATCGTGCGCCCGCAGGGGCCGGCCGGCACCATCGTGCTCGAGGCTACGGCCGCCGGCTTGCGGCCCGCCATGGTAGCGCTGGCGGTGAAGAAGTAGCTATCAGTCCCTACCTAGTAGTTGTCATTCTGAAATGTTAACAGCTTAAAAGCAGCCCCGTCCGGGCCGCACGGTTGCTTTTTGATTCCCTAACAAATCGGTGCCGCCTTCTCCGTGTACTGGCTGCTCCCATTCCCACCCACCCCTTTTCGTATGCTGCGAACCCTTTCTTCGGCGGGCCTTTTGGGCTGCCTGTTGCTGACTGCCGGGAGCGCCTCGGCGCAAAAAAAGCGCCCGTCGGCCCAGCCGGCGCGCACCGTTTCCTTTGACCAAAGCTGGCGGTTTAGCCGCGACAGCGTGGCGGGCGGCGAGCTGCCCGCCTACCGCGACGCGCAGTGGCGCAAGCTGGATTTGCCCCACGACTGGAGCATCGAGGATTTGCCCACCCAGATACCCGGCCGCACCTTCGGGCCGTTTGATAAGAAGAAGACTGCCAACATGATGGCCGGCTTCGTGACGGGCGGCACGGGCTGGTACCGCAAGCGCTTCGCCACCGACCCCGGCGCGACGGGCAAGCGCGTCAGCATCCAGTTCGACGGGGTGTACATGAACGCCGACGTGTGGCTCAACGGCCACCACCTGGGCACGCACCCCTACGGCTACACCTCGTTTCGCTACGACCTGACGCCCTACCTGCTGCCCGCCGGCCAGGAAAACGTGCTGGCCGTGCGCGTGCGCAACATCGGCACCACGGCCCGCTGGTACAGCGGCTCGGGCATCTACCGTCACGTGTGGCTCACCACCACCGAGCCGGTGCACGTGGCCCCCTGGGGCGTGTACGTGACCACCCCCGAGGCCACCGCCAGCCAGGCCCGCGTGGCCGTGCAAACCACCCTGGCCAACGAGCAGCCCACCCCGCGCGAGATTGAGCTGGTGACCACCCTGCGCTCGCCGGCCGGCAAAAAAGTGGGCGAGGCCACGCAAAAGCTGACCCTGGCGGCCGGCGCTTCGCAGGTGGCCAGCCAGGCGCTGACCCTGGCAAAACCGGCGCTGTGGTCGGTGGAAACGCCCAGCCTGTACCGCGCCGTGACCGAAATCAGGGACGGGGGCCGGGTCGTGGACCAGGTCGAAACCCCGTTTGGGGTGCGCAGCATCGCGGTATCGGCGCAGCAGGGGTTTGTGCTGAACGGCAAGCGGGTGCTGCTCAAGGGCGGCAGCATTCACCACGACAACGGGCCGCTGGGGGCCGTGGCCCTGGACCGGGCCGAGGAGCGCAAGGTGGAGCTGCTCAAGCAAAACGGCTTCAACGCGGTGCGCTTCAGCCACAACCCGCCCTCGCCGGCCATGCTCGACGCCTGCGACCGCCTGGGGATGCTGGCCATCGACGAGGCGTTTGACGTGTGGGAAACCGGCAAGTACCCGCAGGACTACCACCTGTATTTCAAGGAATGGTGGCAGCGCGACCTGGAGGCGGTGCTGCTGCGCGACCGCAACCACCCGGCCGTCATCCTGTGGAGCATCGGCAACGAGATTCCCGAGCGGGTCGATAGCGACGGGCTGCGCATTGCCGGGCGGCTGGCGGCCTTCACGCGCCGCCTCGACGCCACCCGCCCGGTGACCGAGGCGCTGTGCCAGTTCTACGAGCCCGCCAACCAGGGCAAGGACTGGAGCCTCACCGTGCCGGCCTTCCCCCTGCTCGACGTGGGCGGCTACAACTACCTGTGGCAGCGCTACGCCGCTGACCACCAGCAGTTTCCCAACCGCATAATGCTCGGCACGGAGTCGTATGCCAGGGAGGCCCTGCAAAACTGGAACCTGGTGGAGCGCAACCCCTACCTGCTGGGCGACTTCGTGTGGACGGCCGTGGACTACCTGGGCGAAATCTCGCTCGGCTACTCCTACTACGATACCCGCAAGCTCAAGCGCGGCGTCATCGGCTGGCCCTGGTACACGGGCTGGTGCGGCGACCTCGACCTGACGGGCGCCAAGAAGCCGCAGTCGTACTACCGCGACGTGGTGTGGCGGCAGCGCCCCCTGGCCCTGATGGTGCACGAGCCCATCCCGGAGGGCAAGGTGGAAAACATTGCCGACTGGGGCTGGCCGCAGGAGCTGCCCCACTGGACCTGGCCGGCCGCCACTGGCAAGCCGCTGCAAGTGCGGGTGTTTTCGCGCGCGCCGCTGGTGCGCCTGAGCCTGAACGGCCGCGTGATAGGCGAAAAGCAGCTGGCCGACACCACCATCACGGCCGTGTTTGAGGTGCCCTACCAGCCCGGCACCCTGCGCGCCGTCAACGTGGTGGGGGGCAAGGAAACCGACGCGGTTGAACTGAAAACCACCGGCCCCGCCACCCACCTGCGCCTCACCGCCGACCGCCCCACCATCACCACCAGCCGCGACGACCTGGCCTACGTGACGGTGGAGGTACTCGACGCCAACGACCAGGTAGTGCCCAACGCGGAGGTGCCCGTCAAGTTCTCGCTGCAAGGCGGCGGCGAGCTGGCGGGCGTCATCAGCGCCAACCCCACCGATTTGGCCAGCTTCCAGCAGCCCACCCGCAAAACCTTCCGGGGCCGCTGCCAGGCCATCGTGCGGCCCCTCGGGCCGGGCGGCACCATCACCCTGCAAGCTACCGCCGAGGGGTTGGCAGCCGGGCAGGTGGTGGTTACGGCCAAGAAGAAGTGATGAACAGCTTCGCCTACCACAGCTTCCCTATTCACCCCTGACCCAGGCAGTGCGCAGGCCGTTGCCGGCGCGTCTGGAAACCAGTTTGCTATCCACATGAGAAAGCCTAATGCTTTGTTGAGAATCCTGAAAACAGTGGGCATTGCCGTGGGCAGCCTGGTGGGGCTGTTCGTAGTAGCCGGGTTGGGGATTTATGCCTACCTGCGCTTCACCTCCAGCCCGCGTCCGCCGCATACCGAGGCCATTGCGGCGGCAACCGTGCTGGCCCCCGACACCACGCAGGCCGTCAACCCCTACCTGCCTGCCTGGGAGTACGTGCCCGACGGCGAGCCCCGCGTGTTTGGCGACCGGCTCTACGTCTTCGGCAGCCACGACCGCTTCAACGCCAACACCTTCTGCGAGAACGACTACGCGGGCTGGTCGGCCCCGCTCAGCAACCTGGCCAACTGGCGATATGAGGGCGTGAGCTACCGCCGCACCCAGGACCCGGCCAACCCCAGCGGCTCGATGTCGATGTACGCGCCCGACGCCCAGCGCGGCCCCGATGGCCGCTACTACCTCTACTACCAGCTCTCGCGCAAAAACGCCATCTCGGTGGCTGTGGCCGACGCGCCGGCCGGCCCGTACCAGTTCTACGGCTACGTCACCAATCCCGACGGCTCGCTGCTGGGCGATAAGCCCCAGGACCACAACCAGTTCGACCCCGGTATCTTTATCGATGACGACAAGCGCATCTACCTCTACACTGGCTTCTGCCCGGTCGACTGGATGAAGACTCTCCTCAACCTGGGCCGGCCCGTTGGCAACGGCCCGATAGTAATCGAGCTGGAGCCGGACATGAAGACGGTGAAAGTGCCCTCCGACGGCCGCTTCCTGGTGCCCGACAAGTCGGCGGAGGCGGGCACCGGCTTCGAGGGCCACGGCTTTTTCGAGGCGTCCTCGCTACGCAAAATCAACGGGCGGTACTACTTCATCTACTCGTCCTACAACGGCCACGAGCTGTGCTACGCCGTGAGCAACTCGCCCACCAGCGGCTTCACCTACGGCGGCGTGCTTGTCTCGAACGGCGACATCGGGCTGCCCGGCGTCAGTAACCCCACCAACGCCCGCAACTACACCGGCAACAACCACGGCTCCCTGGTGCAGGTGCGGGGCAAGTGGTACGTCTTTTACCACCGCCAAACCAACCAGCACATGTTCTCGCGCCAGGGCTGCGCTGAGGAAATCCAGGTGCTGCCCGACGGCCGCATTCCGCAGGTGGAGATGACCTCGCAGGGCCTCAACGGCAAGCCTCTGCGCGACAGCGGCGTGTATAGCGCACACATTGCCTGCAACTTATATTCCAAGGAAGGGGCCGTGAAGTACGACGTCTTCATGCCCCACGTGCCCCTCGAGCGCCACCCCTACCTCACGCAGGACGGCCCCGACCGCACCAGCCAGCCCAACCAGTACATCGCCAACATGCAGGACGGGGCCACGGCAGGCTTCAAGTATTTCGACTTCCAGGGGGCCAACGCCATCGCCGTGACCACCCGCGGCCCCGGGCGGGGCAAGATGCTGGTCAAGGATGGGCCGCAGGGCTCGGTAGTGGCCGAGGTAGCCATTCAGCCCTCCGAGCAAACGCAGACGTTCCAAGCACCCCTGCGCATTAGAACGGGCAGGAAGCCGTTGTTTTTCGTGTTTCAGGGCACCGGAGCTGTTGAGTTTCACAAGTTCGAGTTGGCCAAGCGGTGAGTATGCACTCATCGTCCCCTTCTCTCTACATTATGTTGCGGGCTGCTTAAATGCCGTACCAACTGCTTGCCGGCTGATTTTCCTAGTACCTGCTTAGCCTCTAGGTAGGTGCACACCTGATAATCCTGCTCGTGGCATCAAGCAGCGTTGGCTATCGATAATTGATTAAAGGTCTGAGCTACCAGTGCCTCCTCCATTGCGACTTGCAGCGGGGGAGGCATTCTATTTCAGCCCAATAGCCCTGCTGCTCCACCGGAAGCGAATGAGTGGACGGCAATGGCATTTACTCCAATCGTTTGCTAAAAAAAGAAAAAATTGTTAAAAATTATTTATCTGTTAATCAGGTACTTAAAAATTATCAGGCCCTTTGAGTGATTACTTACTCTTGGCTTGCAAAAAAAATAATTTATCATTGTGACACATTGCAACAATGGCAATAAAAATGCTGCACTTTGCTGGTAGCCAGTAACCTATTCGGTTTCCTGGACTGGACCTGCCTGCCCGTACGATTCAGCTAATTCCCACCTCCATTCTCACACTTTGATGAAACCAAGACTACTCCCGGTATGCCTATCAGGCGTCTTGCTGTTTGGCAGCAAGCAGGTGCTGGCCCAAACCCGGCCGGATAGCGTGAAAGTGCCCCAGGCGGACTCCACGGCCCTTAAAAAGACCGAGCAGAACCGCAACGTGATGCTAAACGCGGACACCAACACCGGCCCGCGGCAGGTAAACATCGGGTTGCCGTTTACCGGCGACATCACCATTCTGGAGAACGAGGTGCCGGTGGTGTACAACTTCAACCCGACGGTGCCCACTGCCACTTGGCGTTTCAGCAACAGCCTGGCCAAACTGGGGCTGCTTTCTTTTGCGGAGAGCGCGCTGACCTTCGGCAAGGTGGGCTTCACGGTGCAGTCGTCCGACCGCGACCCTACCCCTACCCTCAAAGGATTTGTCACTTTTTACGGCAACAGCTTTGGCTCGTCGCGCTACGATGCGACCATTACCGGCCCACTCAGTAAAAACGGTTGGGGCTTCATGGTCAACGGCTTTCAGACGTTTGACCGCGGCAACGGCACCAACTTTATGTACACGCCTTGGACTGACAAGACATCTTTGGTAAAGCTCGGCATTACTAAGAAGTTCGAGAAAGGCAACATTCGGGTATTGTACAAATACTCCGACTCGCGGCAGCAGCTCACTAACTACAACCCGCTCGTGTACGAGGGCGACGGCAAAACTCGCGCCTTGGATAACTTCGACCTCGGCCGCGACTCCTACCTGCCGCGCGACGGCCAGTTGCCGGTTTACGATGCCTACACGGGTGCTCCAACCTTCGTCGGCTTGGATGCTGGCAACCGGTTTCAGTCCCACAACATCTACCTGACCGGGGCCTACAAGTTCAACAACGACTGGAAGCTGTCGGCTTCCTCGATGTTCCAGCACATGACGGGGGGCCTGGCCTCGGTGCAGCCCATCAGCCTGCTCATCGTAGACCCCGACCAGCAACAGGGCCAGCTCTACACCTACCAGGGCACGAACAAGGCGTACACCGGCTCGGTGCAGTACGCGGCCAGCTACGCCGTGCGCGACTTGGACAGCAAGTCGTTGTTCAGCCGGGCCGAAATTGCCCGGCAGTTCACCAAGCACTCGCTGCGCTTCGGCCTGACGCAACTCTACAGCCACCGCCAGTACGATATTTCCAGCGGCCTGTTTTTGCAAACGGTGCAAGCCAACCCCGAGCGGCTCGACCTCGCCGCCGTTATTCCGGGCGTGGGCACGTTCAAGGCCACCAACGACTTCGGGCTGCTGCCTGCCGCCAGCGGGGGCTATGGCTTCACGACCGACGAAACCTTCAACAGCCAGGCGTTCTATGCGTCCGACGACATTAAGGTGAACAGTAGGCTCGATGTGGGCCTCGGGGGGCGCATCGAGCACCTGAACATCACCGAAAACAAGAATCCCTACCTCAACGACTTCGTGAAGGGGCGCCCCTTCATTAACTATAGCTTCGGTAACCTCTGGAACAAGGTGGGCGTGGCCAGCGCCGTACTCAAGCTGACCGCCAAGTTCGGCCTGGTGGGCGACTTCACCTACAACTCGTCGTACGACCGCTACTGGGACTACCAGTACCGCGACGGCAACGGCAACCCCATGCCCGACCCCGCTACGCCCACGGCCAACCCGCTGCAAAACCAGCCCCACCCGCTGGAAAGTGTGGTGCTCAACTTCGGGGGCGGCTTGTTCTACAACGCCGGCGACAAATTCAGCGTGGTGTCGAAGGTGAACCGAATTTCAAAAACCAACATCCGCACCAACCCGACCATCACCAACCCGGCCGACCCGACCCAGCGCCGGACGTTCGACCCGCTGTTTTACGACCTCGAAACGCTGGGCTGGAACACGGACATCGTGACTACGCCCTTCAAAGGCTTCTCGCTGCACTACCTGCTCACGGTGCAGAACCCGGTGTTCAAGAACTACGATATCGGCGCGTTCGGCGTCACCTACAACTACAGCAACAACCGCATCCCGGAGCTGTCGAAGGTGCTGATGGAAATTGACCCAAGCTACTCGTTTCTGCAGGGCAAAGTGCGGGTGTGGGCCAGCGTGCGCTACTACAGCAAACAGTACCCCAACCTGAGCAACTCGTTCTCTTACAACGCCTGGTTCGAGAACTTCGGCGGCATCGACTACCGCGTGAACCGCAACATCGACTTCAAGCTGCAAGTCACCAACTTCCTCGACCAGAAGGGCGTGAAAGGCAGCATCCTGGGCGCCGACCAGATTATCGATGCAACGCCGTACGTGGGCCGCAAAATTGTCGCCAGCGCTATCCGCCCCCGCACCATTGAGCTAACCGCCAACTTCAAATTCTAAATTTTCCTTTAACCCACCCTTTCAATAATTCCTGGTATCATGAAAAAGTTAAATGTAATCCTCGCTGCTATGTTTGCCCTGCTGCTCTCGTTTGCGGCCCAGGCCCAGACCCCACCCGCCGACTATTTCACCGGCAAATGGAAAGTAGCCCTAGAGGGCACTCCTGGCGGCGACCAGACGATGTTCATCGAGCTTACCCGCAAAGACGGCAAGCTCACGGGCGGGGCCTTCGACCCCAAAACCAACAAGCTGGGCATCACTTTCGACCGGGTGGAGGAAACCCCCAAGTCGGTGACGGTGTACTTCAAAGCCTCGGGCGTAGACGTGTTCATGAACCTGGACAAGCAGGACGACACCCACGCTACGGGCAGCATGATGGACATGTTTGACGCCAAAGCCGAGCGCGTGGCCACCGCCACGCCAGTGAAGTAATTACCTAAATGCAGTGGAGTACAGCGGGGGAAGCCGAGCTTCGCCCGTTGTGCTCCACTCTTTTTTTGCCGGCCTAGGTGCCTTAGGCCCTTTTTGTCTGGTATAGCCCGCCGCGCGGCGGCTACCCACTAGCCTGCTGCCCCCTAAGCGGCGCGCCACCGGTCCCTTGCGGATACCGCGTGTTACCCCTCCTGAATCTGGATTTGATGACGGGCCTGCTGGCGCGAAAGCGCACAGTGCCGGGCCGCGCCTTGCCCTCTTTTCTCCCGCCTCCCCATGAAAAATACCCTTTACGCCGGCACCCTCTGCCTGCTGCTGGGCCTGGGCGGCCCGGCCGCGCACGGCCAGGTAGCGCCCAAGCCCACCACCATTTGCAACCCCCTGAACCTGAGTTACCGGTACCAGCTCAAGAAGCCCTCGCGCCGCGAGGCGGCCGACCCCACGATGGTGGCCTACAAAGGCAAGTACTACCTGTTTGTCTCCAAATCGGGATGCTACTGGTCGTCGAGCGACTTGCTGAACTGGAAGATGATTACCTCGCAGCAACTGCCCTTCGAGGACTACGCGCCCACGGTGGTGGTGATGCGCGATTCGCTGTTTTTCATGGCCACCAACTGGGGGCGCAACAACAAGAGCATCTTCAAAACCGCCGACCCGGAATCGGGCAAGTGGCAGGTGGCGGTGCAGACCTTTCCGAAGAATCTCAGCGACCCCGACTTGTTTCTGGACGACAACGGCAAGCTCTACCTCTACGACGGCACGTCGAACGAAACGCCCATCGCGGGTACGGAGCTGAACAGCAAGACCCTCTTGCCGGTGGGCCAGTCCGTGGTCACCGTAAGCGGCCACCAGAACGTGGACGGCTGGGAGCGCCAGGGCGACTACAACGAGAAGGAGGAAGGCCCCTTCGTGGAAGGCGCCTGGATGACCAAGCACGCGGGCAAGTACTACTTCCAGTACGCGGCGCCCGGCACGCAGCACAAGAGCTACAACGACGGGGTGTACATGGCCGAAACGCCCCTGGGGCCGTTTAAGCTGGCCGAGCACAACCCGTATTCCTATAAGCCCGAGGGCTTTATTACCGGGGCCGGGCACGGCAGTCTGTTTCAGGACAAGTACGGCAACTATTGGAAGGTGGCGACGATGGTGATTTCCGTCAAGCAGATGTTTGAGCGCCGCCTGGGGTTATTTCCGACCTTCTTCGATGCCGATGGCACGCTGCACACCTACACCGCCTTCGGCGACTTTCCGCACACCGTGCCGCAGCGCAAGCTCAGCGGCCCGGCCGACTACCAGCCCACCGCGATGCTGCTCTCCTACCACAAGCCGGTGGAGGTGTCCTCGACGCTCGACAAACACCCCAAGGAAAACGTGACGGGCGAGGACATCCGCCGCTGGTGGAGCGCGGCCACCGGCAACAAGGGCGAGTTTGCGCTGGTCGATTTGCAAAGCCCCTGCACCGTGCGCGCCGTGCAGCTCAACTTCGCCGACGAGGGCACCACCATTCTGGGCAGCGAAATTGGGCGGGCCGATTCCATCTACTACCAGTACCTGCTGGAGTACTCGACCGACAAGAAAACCTGGAAAACCCTGGCCGACAAGCGCACCAACAAGACCGACGTGCCCCACGACTACTTGGAGCTGGCTACGCCCGTTACGGCCCGCTACGTGCGCCTGACTAACTACCACGTGCCCGACGGCAAGTTTGCCCTCTCCGGCCTGCGCGTATTCGGCAAGGGCACCGGCAAGGCGCCGGCCCCCGTCGCGGCCTTCACCGCCACTCGCGATGCCGCCGACGCCCGCAACGTGACCCTGACGTGGCCCGCCGTACCCGGCGCCACGGGCTACAATATCCGGTTTGGCTCGAAGGCCGACAAGCAGTACCTGGACTACCAGGTGCTAGGCGCTAACACGCTGACCATGCACAGCTTGAATAAGCTGCAAGACTACTATTTCACCATCGACGCCTTCAACGAGAACGGCATCACCAAGGGCACGAAAACCGTGAAGGCGGCCACTCCGGCCAAATAAGCTGCCGGACGGCATACCTCCCTCCCGCTTTTAGAAGCGCAACTTATCAGCTTCCACTACATGAGACTTTCCGCATTTCGCCGCGCATTCGTGGGTCCTTTTCTGCTGGCCGCTTCGGTGGCGCAGGCCCAGAACCAGCCGCCGCAGCTGGGCACCGCCCCCATCCCCGAGGTCATCAAGGCAATGACGCTCGAAGAAAAAGCCAACTTGGTAGTGGGCAACGGCTTTTACCTGCCCGACCTGGCCAAGCTGATGCCGCAGATGCTGAAAAATCTGCGCCCCGAGCAAAGCAAAATCGTGGGTACGGCGGGTACCACCTACGCCCTGCCCAAGTTCAACATTGCCTCGCTGGCCGAGTCCGACGGACCCTCCGGTATCAACGTGTACTACCAGAGCGGGAGCCGCACGTTCTACGCTACAGCCTGGCCCAGCCCCGAACTCCAGGCCTGTAGCTGGGACACGGCGCTGGTGCGCCAGGTGGGCCGGGCCTACGGGCACGAGGCCAAGGAGTACGGCCTGGATATCCCGCTGGCCCCGGCCCTGAATTTGCACCGCAGCCCGCTGGGCGGGCGCAACTTCGAGTATTATTCCGAGGACCCACTGGTGTCGGGCCGCATGGCGGCCGCGATGGTGCAGGGCCTGCAGAGCCAGGGAATCGGCAGCAGCATCAAGCACTTCGCGGCCAACAACCAGGAAACCAACCGCAACACGGTCAACACCATCGTGAGCGAGCGGGCGCTGCGCGAGCTGTACCTGCGCGGCTTCGAGATTGCCGTGAAGGAGGCCCAACCCTGGACGGTGATGTCGTCCTACAACAAGATTAACGGCACTTACACGTCCGAAAGCCGCGATTTGCTCACCACCATTCTGCGTGACGAGTGGGGCTTCAAGGGTTTCGTGATGACCGACTGGTTTAGCGGCACCGACCCCGTGGCCCAGCAGCGGGCCGGCAACGACCTGCTCATGCCCGGCAAACCCGAGGAGACGCAGAAAATCATTGCCGCCGTGCAAAGCAAGGCCCTGCCCGAAAGCGTGCTCGACGAGAACGTGGCCCGCATTCTGCGCGTGATGCTGCAAGCCCCTTCGTTCAAGAAGTACGCCTACGCCGACCACACCGACCTTACGCAGAGCGCGCGGCTGGCCCGCGAGGCCGCCGCGCAGAGCATGGTGCTGCTCAAAAACAGCGCGGCCACCCTGCCCATTAGCAGCCGCAAGCAACTGGTATCGCTGTTTGGCAGCACCAGCTACGACCTGCTGGCCGGCGGCTCGGGCAGCGGCACCGTCAACGCTACCTATAAGGTGTCGCTGGCCGATGGCCTCACCCGCGCGGGCTATACGCTGGAGCAGAAAGTGCAGCAGGCCTACACCCAGTACGTGGGTCAGGAATTGCTCAAACGGCCTAAACAGACGTTTATGCAGCAGTTTGCCAAGCCTTATAAGCCCGTGGTGGAGTTGCCGCTCGACAGCGCGCTGCTCGTGCAGTCGGCCAAGACGGGCGGCGTGGCCGTTATATCCTTCGGCCGGGTGGCGGGCGAAGGCACTGACCGCAAGCCGGAGGATTTTTACCTGACCGACGCGGAAAAAAGCCTGCTCAAGCGCGTGTCCACCGCCTTCCACGCCCAGGGCAAGAAGGTGGTCGTGGTGCTCAACGTAACCGGGGTGGTGGATGTGGCCCAGTGGCGCGACCAGGCCGATGCCATCGTGCTGGCCTGGCTGCCCGGCCAGGAGGGCGGCAACGCGCTGGCCGACGTGCTCAGCGGCCAGGTGAACCCTTCGGGCAAACTCGCCAGCACCTTCCCTATGCGCTACGCCGATGAGCCGACGGCCAAGAATTTCCCCGGCAAAACCCTGCCGGTTCCGGCCAGTGCGGCTAGTACGGGGGTGTTTACTTCGGCCGCCCCGCCGGCCGAGGTGACGTACGAAGAGGGCGTGTACGTGGGCTACCGCTACTACAACACATTCGGCGTGAAACCGGCCTACGAGTTCGGCTACGGCTTGAGCTATACTACGTTTAGCTACGGTCCGCTCACGCTTAGCGCTCCCACTTTTAGCGGCCAGCTCACAGCTACGGTCACCATCACCAACACCGGGAAGGTTGCCGGCAAGGAAGTAGCCCAGCTCTACCTGGCGGCCCCCACAACTAAACTCGATAAGCCCAGCAGTGAGCTCAAGGGCTTTGCCAAAACCGGCCTGCTTCAACCCGGCCAGTCGCAGACGCTCACCTTCACCCTGCAACCCCACGACTTAGCCTCGTTCAACACCAAAGCTTCGGCGTGGGTAGCCGACGCCGGCACCTACGCCGTGCGGGTGGGCGCCTCCTCGCTCGATGTCAAGGGCACGGCCTCGTTCAAGCTGGCCAAGGAGCTGGTGGTGGAGAAAACCCACAAGTCGCTGACGCCGCAGGTGGCCATCAAGGAGCTGCAATTCAAGAAATAATCTGCCCACCGGGCCTCCGCTTACCCATGAACTATTTGCTTGGCTACGACCTCGGTAGCTCTTCCATCAAGGCGGCGCTGCTCGACAGCGCTACCGGCCGCTGCGTGGCCTCGGCCACGAGTCCGGCCGGGGGGCGCGAGCTGGGCATGGACGTGCCCCAGCCCGGCTGGGCCGAGCAGCACCCCGAGCGCTGGTGGCAGGAAGTGGTGGCGGCCACGCAGCTGCTGCGCCGCCACTTCCCCTTTGCGCCCGGCGAAGTCGCCGCCATCGGCATCACCTACCAGATGCACGGGCTGGTGCTGGTCGATAAGGAGGGGCAGGTGCTGCGCCCGGCCATCATCTGGTGCGACAGCCGGGCCGTGGACTTGGGCAACCAAGCGTTTAGCGACCTCGGCGAAGCGTACTGCCTGGAAAATTTTCTCAACTCGCCGGGCAATTTCACGGCCAGCAAGCTGAAGTGGGTGCGCGAAAACGAGCCGCAGGTGTACGCCCGCATCCACAAGGCGCTGCTGCCCGGCGACTACCTCGCCTACCGGCTCACGGGCGAGCTGCAAACCACCGTGTCGGGCTTGTCGGAGGGCGTGTTCTGGAACTTCAAGCGGCAGGCCGTGGCCCAGGAGCTGCTCGACTACTACAGCCTCGATGCCGCGCTGCTGCCTACGGTCGTGGACACGTTCGCGGTGCAGGGCCGGCTCCACGCCGAGGCCAGCCAGGCGCTGGGCCTGGCGGCGGGCACGCCCATCAGCTACCGCGCCGGCGACCAGCCCAACAACGCTTTCTCGCTCAATGTGTTGAACGCGGGCGAGGTGGCGGCCACGGCCGGCACCAGCGGCGTCGTGTACGGCATCAACGAAACGCTAACGGCCGACCCGCGCTCGCGGGTCAACTCGTTCGTGCACGTCAACAGCACCCACGCGCAACCTAAGAACGGGGTGCTGCTGTGCCTCAACGGCACGGGCATCCTCAACAGCTGGCTGCGGCGGCTGGTGGGCGAGCTGCCCTACGACGAGCTGAACCAGCTGGCGGCGCAGGCCCCGGTGGGCGCGGCGGGCCTGCGGTTTCTGCCCTTCGGCAACGGGGCCGAGCGGGTGCTCGAAAACCGCCCATCGGCCGCCGGGCTGCACGGGCTGCAATTCAACGTGCACGGGCGCGAGCACGTGATTCGCGCCGCGCAGGAGGGCATCGTGTACGCCCTCACCTACGGCCTGGACATCATGCGCGACATGGGGGTGCGGGCGCAACGGGTGCGCGCCGGCCACGCCAACATGTTTCTGAGCCCGGTGTTCCGCGAGGCCTTCGTGAACGCGGGCAACCTGACGCTGGAACTCTACGACACCGACGCCGCCCAGGGCGCGGCGCGCGCCGCGGGCCTGGGGGCCGGCATCTACGCCAGCGAGGCGGAGGCCTTTGCCGGCCTGCGCCTGCTGAGCGCTACCGAGCCGACGCCCGCCCTGCGCGAGCAGTACCAAGCCGCCTACGCCGACTGGCTAACCCTGCTGGCGCCCGAGACCCAGCCGGAACGGCGGCTGGCTTAACTTTTTTCTACCCCCCAACCATTACCGACTACCCTTCTTACATGGCAACCTCCGAGTATTTCAAAGGCATAAACAAGATTCAATTTGAAGGCCGCGAGTCGGACAACCCTCTTGCCTTCAAGTGGTACGATGCCGACCGCGTAATAGCCGGCAAAACCATGCGCGACCACCTGCGCTTTGCCACGGCCTACTGGCACACCTTCGTGGGCACCGGCGGCGACCCCTTCGGCCCCGGCACCAAAACCTTTGCCTGGGACCAAAAGGGTGACATCATCGGCCGGGCCAAAGACAAAGCTGACGCCGCATTCGAGTTTTTCACCAAGCTGGGCACGCCGTACTATTGCTTTCACGACATCGACCTCGTGGACGAGGGCGCGTCCTTGAGCGAGTACGAAAGCAACCTCGCCGCCATCGTGGACTACTGCAAGCAAAAGCAGCAGGAAACCGGCGTAAAGCTGCTCTGGGGCACGGCCAACGTCTTCTCGCACCCGCGCTACATGAACGGCGCCAGCACCAACCCCGACTTCGCGGTAGTGGCCCACGCGGGCACGCAGGTCAAGAATGCCATCGACGCCACCATTGCCCTGGGGGGCGAGAACTACGTGTTCTGGGGCGGTCGCGAGGGCTACATGACCCTGCTTAACACCAACATGAAGCGCGAGCTGGCCCACCTGGCGCAGTTCCTAACCATGGCCCGCGACTATGCGCGTCGGCAGGGCTTTACGGGCAAGTTCTTCATCGAGCCCAAGCCGGCCGAGCCTACCAAGCACCAGTATGATTTCGACGCCGCCACCGTTATCGGCTTCCTCAAAGAGCACCATTTAGAACACGATTTCCAACTGAACCTCGAAGTGAACCACGCCACGCTGGCGGGCCACACCTTCCAGCACGAGCTGCAAGTAGCTGCCGACGCTGGCATGCTGGGCAGCATGGACGCCAACCGCGGCGACTACCAGAACGGCTGGGACACCGACCAGTTCCCGAACAATCTAAACGAGCTGACCGAGTCGATGCTCATTATCCTGGAGGCCGGCGGCATCACGCAGGGCGGCATCAACTTCGACGCCAAGACGCGCCGCAACTCGACCGACTTGGAGGATATCTTCATCGCCCACATCGCGGGCATGGACACGTTTGCGCGGGCGCTGGTCGTGGCCGATAATATCCTGACCAAGTCGCCCTACAAGCAGTTCCGCCACGAGCGCTACGCCTCGTTTGACGCCGGCGCGGGCGCTGAGTACGAAAAGGGCGGTCTCACGCTGGAAGACCTGCGCCGCATTGCTCACGAAACCGGCGAGCCTACGCCCCGCAGCGGCAAGCAGGAGTGGCTGGAAAGCATTATTAACCAGTATATCTAGGCTGATTCAGCCAGGCTAAACTCCTTAATTCTCATGAAGTACGCCCTCGCCTTTTTAGGAGCTTTCCTGCTGAGTACGAGTGCCTGGGCCAACGTGCGGCTGCCGGCGCTGGTGGGCGACAACATGGTGCTGCAACGCGACGCCAACATCAACCTCTGGGGCTGGGCCGACCCGGCCGAAAAAGTGACGGTGCAGTTTCAGGGGCGTCAGCTGAGCACCAGCGCGGGGGCCGATGGCAAGTGGAAGCTGGTGCTGCCGCCGGTGCCGGCGGGCGGACCTTACGACCTGGTAGTCGCGGGCAAAAACACCCTGACCCTGCACAACGTGCTGGTGGGCGAGGTATGGCTGGCCTCGGGGCAGTCCAATATGGAGTGGCCGCTCAACGGCATCAACAACGCCGGCACGGAAGTGGAAACGGCGGAGTTCCCGCAAATCCGGCTTTTCACTGCCAAGACGGCCGTCGCGCTGCAACCGCAGGCCCGGCTGAAGTCGCCGGGCTGGCAGGTGTGCACGCCGCAAACCGTGGCGGCGTTTTCGGCCGTGGCGTTTTTGTTCGGGCACGAGCTGCACCAGCGCTACAAGGTGCCGGTGGGTCTCATTCAGTCGGCCTGGGGGGGCACGCCCGTGCAGTCCTGGACCAGCGCTGAGGGGCTGAAGCCGTTTCCGGAGTTTTCGACCGCCCTCGCGCGCTTTTCGCAAACGGATTCCAGCGCCTTCGCGGCCTTTACCGCCCGCAAGGAGGCGTGGTACCAGCAGTTTGGCAAGGTAGACCGGGGCCACTCGCCGAATAGTCCCTCCTGGGCCAGCGCGGACGTCAACACCGCCAGCTGGCCCACGCTGGCTCAGCCAGTGCTCTGGTCAACCGTCAGCCAGCTAAAAGGCTTTACGGGCATTGTCTGGCTGCGCAAAACGCTAACCGTGCCCGCGGCCAGCGCCGGCAAGCCTCTGGAATTGAATTTAGGGCGCATTCTGGTCTCGGACTCGACCTTCTTCAATGGGCAGTTCGTGGGCCGTACCGTCGGGGCCGAAAAAGCCCGCCGCTACCAGGTGCCGGGCAATCTGGTGCAGGCTGGCGAGAATACCGTGGCGGTACGCGTGGTGGGCAACCTCTTCTTCGGGGGCGGCCTGGGGGGGGCGGCGGCAGACTTGTACGCCCAGGCCGGCCCGACCCGCCTCCCGCTGGCCGGGGAGTGGCGCTACCAAACCGGGCCTGACCTGACGACGATGCCCTACGAGGCCGGCCTGTCTGAGGTCAATTCGCAGCTGCCCCAGTCGCCGGCTATCATCTACAACGCCATGATTGCCCCGCTCCTCCCCTACACCATGAAGGGCGTTATCTGGTACCAGGGCGAATCGAACGCCGACGACCGGGCGGAGGCCCTGCGCTATTACCAGTTGTTTCCGGCGCTGATAACTGATTGGCGGCGGCAGTGGGGCACCGACTTTCCGTTTCTGTTCGTGCAGTTGGCGGGCTACCAGCCCAACCCGCCCGCCCCGGCCGACGAGCCTTGGGCGCGCCTGCGGGAGGCGCAGGCCCGGGCGCTGGCGCTGCCCGCGACCGGCATGGCTACCGCCATCGACGTGGGAGAGGAAACTAACATCCACCCCAAAAACAAGCAGCCGGTGGCCCACCGCCTGGCCCTGGCCGCCGAAAAGGTAGCCTACCGGGAAAACGTTGTGGCCTCCGGCCCCACCTTCAAAAGCCTGACGGTGGAGGGCACCAAGGTGCGGCTGCGCTTTGCCAACACCGGCACCGGCCTGCTGCCCACGGATAGCCAGCAGCTCACCCACTGCTTTGCCGTGGCCGGGGCCGACAAAAAGTTTGTGTGGGCCACGGCCGTGGTGCAGGGCAACGACATCGTGGTGTCGGCCCCTGGCGTGCCGCAGCCTATGGCCGTGCGCTACAACTGGGTGAACACGCCGCAGGGCAACTTCTACAATAAGGAAAACCTGCCGGCCGTGCCCTTTCGCACCGATAACTGGTAAGCTATTATTCTTCTATAAGAACTCATTGAAAATGCGTAAAGTAAGCGTTATCACCGGCGGTGCCGGCGGCATGGGCCTGGCTACGGCCAAGCTTATGGGCCAGGACCACCAAGTCGTTATCTGCGACGTGAGCCAGGAGCGCCTGGATGCGGCCCAGGCCGAGCTGCGCGGCCTGGGCATTGCCTGCGAGGCCGTGGTGTGCGACATCACCAACCGGGAGTCGGTGGCCGAGCTGGTGCGGCGGGCGCAGCAACTGGGCACCGTGGCTTCGCTTATCCATACGGCCGGGGTAAGCCCGCAAATGGGTAAGCCCGAGCTGATTATGCGCATCAACGCCCTCGGAACCATCCACGTCAGCGACGCCTGCTACGCTATCGCGCAGGAAGGCTTCTGCTTGGTCAACGTGGCATCGATGGCCGCCTACACCTTGCCGAACTTGTTCGTGCCGACGCGGGCCTACAAGCTGGCCGGCACCGACCAGGAGGCGTTTTTGCGCAAGGCGCTGTTCGTGGGCAATTTTCTGCCGCAGAAGCTACGTTCGGGTATTGCCTACTCCATCAGCAAGAATTTCGTGGTGTGGTATTCCAAGCAGCAGGCGGCCCGCTTCGGGCAGAAGGGGGGGCGCGTCCTGTCAGTATCGCCGGGCAGCATCGACACGGCGATGGGGCGGCTGGAAATCAAGAGCGGGTCGGAGAAGATGCTGCAATTCGCGGCCCTCAAGCGCTTTGGCCGCCCCGAGGAGGTGGCCGAGGTGCTGGCCTTCTGCGCCAGCGACAAGGCCAGCTACCTCACCGGCATCGACATCCTCTGCGACGGCGGCGTCATTGCCGGCGTGACGCCGAAGGACCTACGGTCGCTGTCGGTGGATTAGGGGGCAGTTCTGGCGTCACGGGGCGCCTCACCCCCAAGGGCAAATTCTCAACCATCAGCAACTCCCACCCCGATGAAAACCTCCTCTCCCCTGGCGGCCCTGGCGGCTGGCCTGGCCCTGCTGGGGCCGCTGGCCGCCGTGGCCCAGGCCCCGGCCACGCTCACCGTGCAGGTGGGCAAGCCGGGGGCAGCCGTTAACAAGACCATGTACGGGCTGTTTTTTGAAGACATCAACTTCGCGGCCGACGGCGGGCTGTACCCCGAGCTGGTGAAGAATAAGTCGTTCGAAATCAGCCCCAACCTGCTGGGCTGGCGGGCGTTGCAGAGCGGCGACAACCTCGAAATCTATGCCGTGCGCACCGAGCAGCCGGTGAGCGCCAGCAGCCCGCACTACTTGCGCGTGGCGGCCCGCCCCGGCACGGGCGACGAGGCGGGCATCGAAAACGAGGGCTTCCGGGGCATGGGCATCCGGCAGGGGGCCGAGTATACGCTCTCGTTTTGGGCGCGGCGCGGGCCGGGCAGCGGCGCGCGCGGCCTCACGGCCAGCCTCACGGCAGGCAAAACTAAGACCCTGGCCCAGGCGCAGGTGACGGGCCTCACCGGGCAGTGGCAGAAATACGCGGTGGTGCTGCGCGCCACCGACACCGAGGCCAAGGCCAAGCTGAAGCTGGTGCTCGACGGCCCCGGCGCGGTGGACCTGGACGCGATTTCGCTGTTTCCGAAGGACACGTATAACAACCGCCCCAACGGCCTGCGCCCCGATTTGGTGCAGCTGCTCAAGGACTTGCAGCCGGGCTTTCTGCGCTTTCCGGGGGGCTGCATCGTGGAGGGGCGCACGCTGGCCGAGCGCTACCAGTGGAAGAAAACTATTGGCGACGTGGACGGCCGCGAGCCGCTCATCAACCTCTGGAACATGGGGATTCGGCCCCGTGCCACGCCCGACTACTACCAGTCGTTCGGGCTGGGCTTTTTCGAGTATTTCCAATTGGCCGAGGACATCGGGGCCGAGCCGCTGCCGGTGCTGAACGTGGGCATGTCCTGCCAGTCTAACTCGGCCGAGCTGGCCCCCATCACCGGCACGAGCAGCGCCAGCGCGGCCCCCGCCAAAGGCCCGAACGCCGACGCGCCCCCTAGCTTCGGCACCGACGACCCATCGCTGGATGTGTTTATTCAGGACGCGCTCGACCTGCTGGAATTTGCCAACGGCCCGGCCAGCAGCCCGTGGGGGGCCAGGCGCGTGGCGATGGGCCACCCCAAGCCCTTCAACCTCAAGTATATCGGGGTTGGCAACGAGCAGTGGGGCCAGCAGTACTTGGAGCGCTACGAGCCGTTTGCCAAGGCCGTGAAGGCCAAGTACCCCGGCATCGCCATCGTGAGCAGCGCCGGCCCCCGGCCCGACGGCGACCTCTTCGACAAAGCCAGCAAGCGCCTCGGCGAGCTGAAGGCCGAGTACATCGACGAGCACTACTACGCCCTGCCCGAGTGGTTTCGGGAGCACGCCGACCGCTACGATAACTACCCGCGCACCGGCCCCAAAATCTTCGCCGGCGAGTACGCCGCCAACGGCCAGCACCCGTGGGACAACGCCCTCTCGGAGGCCGCCTTCATGACGGGCCTGGAGCGCAACGCCGACGTGGTGGGCATGGCCGCCTACGCCCCGCTTTTCGCCCACGTCAACGCCTGGCAGTGGACGCCCGACCTCATTTGGTTTGACAACCTGCGGGCTTTTGGCACGCCAAGCTACTACGTGCAGCAGCTTTTCAGCCTCAACAAAGGCACCCGCGTGCTGCCCGTGGCGCTGCCCGGCCAGGCCAAAAACGGCACCGACAACCTCTTTGCCAGCGCCGTGGCCGACGAGCCGGCCGGCGAGGTGGTAATCAAGCTCATCAACTACAGCGCCAGCCCGCGCCCGGTCAGCCTCGACCTGGCCGGGGCCAAAAAGCTCGGCAAAACCGGCCGCGCCCAAACGCTGGCCAGCGCCGACCTGCAAGCCCAAAACAGCCTCGACGAGCCCAGGAAAGTCGTGCCCCAGGCCTCAACCTTCTCACTCAGCGGCTCGAAGGTGAGCTACACCCTGGCCCCGTACTCCTTCACGGTGCTACGGGTGAAGGGCACGAAGTAATACGTATTTACTGCTGAGCACGCGCCCCCCAGCCCCTCCCAATATTATGACGAAGCTACCCAAAACCCCCTGCGGCGTGGGGGTACTCGCCTGCCTGCTCGCCGCCGACGCGCTGGCCCAAACCACGCCCGCCCCCGCGCTGCCCGGCCTGTACCGGGAGTTTCAAAACCCCGGCAACGCGGCCCGGCCCCGCGTGTGGTGGCACTGGATGAGCGGCAACATCGCGCCGGCCGGCATTCGCAAAGACCTGCTTTGGATGCAGCGCAGCGGCATCGGCGGCTTCCAGACCTTCGACGCCTCGCTGCCCACGCCGCTCATCGTGCCCAAGCGCGTCGAGTACATGTCGCCCGACTGGAAGGCCGCCTTCCGGCTGGCTACCCGGCTGGCCGACTCGCTCCAGCTGGAAATGGCCATTGCCGGCTCGCCGGGCTGGAGCGAGAGCGGCGGGCCGTGGGTGCCGCCCCAGGACGGCATGAAGAAGCTGGTGTGGCGCGAGGTGCGGGTGCCGGGCGGGCGGCCGTTTCGCGGGGCGCTGCCCCGGCCCTCCGCGGTGGAGGGCGCGTTTCAGAACCTAGGCATTATCAAGGGAGCCACCGGCGCGTTTGAGACGGAAACGCCGCCCACGCCCGAGTACTACGCCGACGTGGCCGTGGTGGCCTACCGCCTGCCCGCCGCCGACGTGGCCCCCGCCGCGCTGCGGCCCACTATCACGGCCAGCGGCGGCACCTTCACCCTGGCCCAGCTCACCGATGGCGACCTGGGCACCACCAGCCTGCTGCCGGCCGACCCCGCCAAGGGCACGGCCTGGATACAGTATGCCTACCCCAAGCCCCAGACCATCAAGGGCGTGACGGTGGTGGGCGGCGACATCCGGCCCTGGGCGGGCATCGTGCCGCCGGCCGAAGACCGCACCCTCGAAGCCAGCGACGACGGCCAGACGTTTCGGCTGGTCGCGGCGATTCCGGCGGGCGGCGTGGGCCAGCAAACCATCACCATCCCGGCCACCACGGCCCGCTACTTCCGGGTGACGTTCAAGAACCCGGCGGCCCCGGTCAACATCGGCGCGATACTCGGCACCGGGGGCGAGGCCCCCCCCGCGCCGGCCGGCACCGGCATCGCCGAGCTGGTGCTACACCCCGTCACGCGCATCAACCACTTCGAGGAAAAGGCCGGCTTTGCCGCTACCTACGATATAGCCGCCTACCCCACCCCCGCTTCGGGCGACGTGGTGGCCCCGGCCGATATCGTGGACCTGACCGCTAAGCTCACGGCCGACGGCCAGCTGAGCTGGACCCCGCCCGCGGGCGAGTGGAAAATCGTGCGCTTTGGCTACTCGCTCACCGGCCACAAAAACACTCCCGCCAACCCCGAAGCCACCGGCCTCGAAGTAGACAAGCTGGACGCCGACGCGGTGAAAAGGTACTTCACCACCTACCTCGACCAGTACAAAGACGCCACCGGAGGCCTGATGGGCCGCCAGGGCCTGCGCTACGTCATTACCGACAGCTGGGAGGCCGGGCAGGGCAACTGGACGCCGCAGATGGCCGCCGAGTTTCGGCAGCGCCGGGGCTACAGCCTGGTGCCCTGGCTGCCCGTGCTCACCGGGCAGGTGGTGAAAAGCACCGAGGCCAGCGAGCAGTTTCTCTGGGACTGGCGCCAGACCATCGGGGAGCTGATTGCCGAAAAGCACTACGACCAGCTCACGACGCTGCTGGCCGCGCGCGGCATGGCGCGCTACTCCGAAAGCCACGAAAACGGGCGGGCGCTGCTGGCCGATGGCATGGACGTGAAGCGCACCGCCGCCGTGCCCATGGGCGCCATGTGGCTGCCGGGCGTGGCCAGCCCCCCCGCCAAGATGGCGCAGGCCGACATCCGGGAGTCGGCCTCGGTGGCGCACCTCTACGGCCAGAACCTGGTGGCGGCCGAGTCGCTCACGGCCCTGGGCCTGGCCGGCCGCGCCTGGTCGTATGCCCCCGAAGACCTGAAGCCCACCGCCGACCTGGAGCTGGCCAGCGGCCTCAACCGCTTCGTAATTCACACCTCCGTGCACCAGCCGGTCGATGATAAGATACCGGGCCTCAGCTTGTTCGTGGTGGGGCAGTGGTTCAATCGCCACGAAACCTGGGCCGAGCAGGCCAAGCCCTGGATGGACTACCTGGCCCGCAGCAGCTACCTGCTGCAACAGGGCCGGGCGGTGGCCGACGTGGCCTACTACTACGGCGAGGGCAGCAACATCACCAGCCTCTTTGGCGAGCAGCTGCCCGCCGTGCCCGCGGGCTACGAGTACGATTTTGTGAACCCGCACGCGCTGCTCCACCTGCTGTCGGTGCAGGACGGCCAGCTCGTGACGCCAAGCGGGATGCGCTACCGGGTGCTGGCCCTCGACGACAACGCCCGCCAGATGTCGCTGCCCGTGCTGCGCAAAATTGCCCAGCTGGCGCAGGCCGGGGCCACCATTTGCGGGGTGCAGCCCGAAAAAAGCCCGAGCCTGGCCGACGACCCGCAGGAGTTTCAGCGCCTCGTGCAAGCCGTGTGGGGCGCCGGCAACCCCCGCGTGAGCACCGGCCGGCCCCTGGCCGACGTGCTGAGCGGCCTGCAAGCCACCCCCGACTTCACCTACGCGCCCGCCAAAGGCGGGGCCGAGGTGCTGTACGTGCACCGCCAAACCCCTGAGGCCGATATCTACTGGGTAAACAGCCGCAGCAATGAGGCCGCCCAGGTCGAGGCTTCGTTTCGGGTGGCGGGCAAGGTGCCGCAGCTCTGGCACCCCGACACGGGCCTGACGGAGCCCGCCGCCTACCGCACCGTGGCCGGCCGCACCGTGCTGACCTTGCGCCTGGTGCCCCACGAGGCCGTGTTTGTCGTGTTTGCCGCCCCGGCCGCCCAGCCGGTCCTGGCGCTGCCCGCCCGCACCGAGCAGGAGCTTGCCACCGTGGACGGCCCCTGGCAGGTGGCCTTCCAGCCCCGGCGCGGCGTGCCGACCAGCGCGTCATTTGCCCAGCTCGCCTCGTTTTCGGAAAACAGCGAGGCCGGCATCAAGTACTTTTCCGGCACGGCTACCTATTCCAAAACCATCCGGGTGCCGGCCACTGCCCGCGCCAACAACGCGCAGGTATGGCTCGATTTGGGCGACGTGAAGAACCTGGCCGAAGTCATCGTCAACGGCAAGTCGCTGGGCATCGTCTGGAAAAAACCCTTCCGCGTGGACGTAACCAACGCCCTGAAAACCGGCGACAACGCCGTGCAGGTGAAGGTCACGAATCTGTGGGTCAACCGCCTGATTGGCGACGCCCAGCCCGGCGCCGCCCCTAAAATCACCTACACCACCGTGCCGTTCTTCAAGCCCACCGCCCGTCTCAAGCCCTCCGGCCTGCTCGGGCCGGTCAAGCTCATTTCTACGACCAACTAGCTGGTAGCCCCTCGCTAACCACTTGCTACTATGAAAAAGACCCCATTGGTCCTGTTGCTAGCCCTGGCTACCGACGCGGTGGCCCAGCAGGCCCCTACGCCCGGCCAGCGCACCTGGCTCCAGCCCACCACGTTTTCGCTCGGCAGCTTTGGCAACCCGGCCGGCTCCTACGGCCCCCTTACGCGCTGGTGGTGGCCCGGCAACCTGGTCACCAAGACCGAGTTGCAGCGCGAGATAAACCTGTTTGCCGACTACGGCTTTGCCGGCGTGGAGGTGCAGGCCCTGCAACTGCCGACGCCCATGACCAGCGACGAGCGCCGGCAGCTGCAAACCGTGGACGGGCCGGAATACTACGAAAACCTGCGCGCCATGCTCGACGAGGCCCGCAAGCGCCACCTGGTAGTGGACCTGACCGACGGCAGCGGCTGGCCCCCCGGCGGCAGCTACCTCACCCCGGAAGACGGGTTTTTGTCGCTCGAATTTGCGGCCGTGACCGTGGCGGGCGGCCAGAAGGCCCGCGTGGCGCTGCCCCGCGTGCCCAACCCCACGCCCGTGCCCGCCCGCCTGCAAGCGGTGCTGGCCGCCAAAACGCGCCCCAAGGCGGCCGGCGACACCAGCCGGACGGTGCCCCTGGACGAGGCGTCGGTGCGGGTGCTCACGGCCGGCGTGCGCCACGATACCCTCACCTACGAACTGCCCGCCGGCTCCTGGCAGGTCATCGCCTTCTGGAGCATCCCGAGCAACGAGCAGACCGCGATGGCGGCCACGCGCCAGCAGGGCCCGGTACTCGACCACCTCGACTCGGTGAAGGTGCGCAAAAACTACACCCACCTGTTTGGGGCGCGCACCGGGCTGGCGCCGTACTTCGGCAACCCCGTGCGGGCCATCTTCAACGACAGCTACGAGTTTAAGGCCAACCGCCACTACGCGCCCGATTTTCTGGCCTATTTCAAGGCTCACCGGGGCTACGACATCACGCCCTACCTGCCGGCCAACATGCAGAAGGGCTACAACTTCGTGGAGTTTATGCGGCCGAACGCCCAGCCCGACTTCACCTTCTCCGACCAGGACTGGCGCCTGCGCCACGACTACGACCTGACGGTGAGCGAGCTGCTGGGCGAGCACTTCTTCAACACCAGCCGCACCTGGGCCGAAACCCGCGGCCTGCTGCACCGCACCCAGGGCTACGGCCTCAACATGGACATGATAGGCATGGCGGGCCTGGCTTCCATTCCGGAAACCGAGAGCATGCTCGGCCCCGAGGCCAACCTGAAGGTGATGACCTCCGGGGCGCTGCTCTACAACAAGCCGATTATGACGGCCGAGGCCGCCGTGTTCATGAACCAGGCCTACACCACCACCCCGCAAACCGTGCGCCTGGCGGTCGATAAGCTGTTTGCGGCCGGCGTCAACCAGGTGGTGTACCACGGCGTGCCCTACCGCCGCACCAGCGAGCGCCTGGGCACGGAGGGGTGGTACCCGTTTTCGACCCCCGCGCTGAGCTTGATTAACTTTTCGTCGAACCTAGGGGAGGGCAACCGCTT
Source organism: Hymenobacter monticola (assembly GCF_022811645.1). NCBI lineage: Bacteria > Pseudomonadati > Bacteroidota > Cytophagia > Cytophagales > Hymenobacteraceae > Hymenobacter > Hymenobacter monticola. The sequence goes on from NZ_CP094535.1 coordinate 130,376, forward strand.
CTGGCCCGACCAGCCGGAGGTGAACCAGTACGTGCGCCGGGTGCAGTACGCGCTGCGCGCCGGCAAGCCCCACGCCGACGTGCTGGTGTACTACCCCTTCCTCAACGTGGAGGACATGCCCGACAACCCCGAGGAGATTTTCACCCTCGGCACGCTCGGGCCGGCCACGCCCCCGCCCGTGCCGCCGGTGGCCCAGGCCGCCGCCCGCGCCAAGCAGGCCTGGGCCGCCCAGGTGTACCCCCTGCTCAACGAGCTGGAGCACCAGGGCCTCAGCTGGCAGTGGGTCAATGACGCCTCCCTGCAAGCGGCGACGCCGGGGCGCGATGGCCAGTTCGCGATTCGGGGCAACACCTTTCAGGCCCTGATTCTGGCCAACGCCGCCGTGCTGCCGCTGCCCACCGCCGAGCACCTCAAAGACCTCAGCCGCCAGGGCCTGCGCCTGCTGGCCACCGGCGAGCTGCCCACCCGCCAGCCCTCCTACCTGCGCTGGCAGGAAAACGACCGCAAAACCGCCCAGGCCATCCAGGCCGCGCTGAAGGGCAAAAACAGCCGCTACCTCCGCCAGCCCGGCGAGTGGGCTACCTGGCTGCGGCAGCTCACGCCCGCCGTGCGCTTCAGCGCCCCCTACCCCTTCACCCGGCAAACCCAGCGCGAGCTGCCCGACGGCAGCCGCGTGCAGTTTATCTGGAACAAGAGCGCGCAGTGGCAGAACATCACCCTGGCCCTAGGTTCGCAGTTCAAGCGCAGCTACTGGCTGAACGCCGACGCGGGCACCACCACTCCCAACGCGGGGCCTACGGTGTCGTACCAGCTGCCGCCCTACGGCTCGGTGCTGCTCTACGCCGCCACCACCCCCGCCGCCAGTGCCCCCGCCGCCCCGGCCGCCCCCGTGGTAAACCCCACCCGCCAGCTGCTGGCGCTGGAGCAGTGGCGCCTGAAAACCGACAGCGTGGAGCTGAAAAACACGCCGCTGTTTGACTGGAAAACCAACCCCCAGCTCCGCTATTCAGCCGCTGAGGGCGTGTACACCGCCTCGTTTGAGTGGCGCCCGCCCGCCGGCACGGCCCCCTACTTCCTCGACCTGGGGCAGGTAGCCTACACGGCCGAGGTGTTCCTCAACGGCCAGCGGGTGGGCAAGCGCATCTACTCGCCCTACGTGCTCGATATCAGCCGCTTCCTGAAGCCGGGCGCCAACACGCTCACCGTGCGCGTGGCGCCGGGCCAGCTCAACGGCTACCTCAACCAGGCCCGGCACGGCGACCCGCGCTACAAGCAGTTCAAGGACCGCCAGGACCAAGTAATGTCGGGCGGCCTGCTCGGGCCGGTGGTCATCCGGCCGGGCCGGGTAGCGGAGTAGTTCAGCGGTTACCTCATCCCCTAGCCCATGAAAACCCTTTTACCCTTTTTGCTCTTGTTCGTCCTGCACGTAGCCAAGGCGCAGGAAGTGTTGCCGCTCTACGATAAGATTCCCAACAGCAAGCCGTACCGGACCCCGGAAAGGGTATCCGTGCGGGCGGGGCTGGTGTCCAGGGTGTCGGTGCCGACGCTGACCAAGTACCAGCCCGCCGTGCCCGGCCCGCAGCGGAGCGCCGTCATTATCTGCCCCGGCGGGGGCTATACCCTGCTCTCGGCCCGGCAGGAGGGCGAGGCGGTGGCCATGGCGCTCAGCAAGCTGGGCGTGGTGGCCTTCGTGCTGAAGTACCGCCTGCCGAGCGACAGCACCATGCGCGACAAGAGCATCGGGCCGCTCCAGGATGCGCAGCGGGCGTTGCAGCTCGTGCGCGAGCGGGCCGCCGAGTGGCACATCGACCCCACCAAAGTGGGCCTGATGGGCTTTTCGGCCGGGGGGCACCTGGCCGCTACGGCCGCCACGCACTTCAACCAGGCGGTTATCGACAACCCCAAGCGCACCTCGCTGCGGCCCGATTTTTCGGTGCTGCTCTACCCCGTCATCAGCTTCCGCGACAGCCTGACCCACCTCGGCAGCCGCGACCAGCTGCTGAGCAAAAACCCCGGCGCCAGCGCCATCCGCAGCTTCTCGAACGAACTGCTGGTGACGCCCCAAACGCCGCCCGCCTTCCTCATGCAGGCCGCAGACGACAGCACCGTGCCCGTGGCCAACAGCCTGGTGTACTACCAGGCGCTGCTCAAGCAAGGCGTGTACAGCGAGCTGCTGCTCTACCCCCACGGCGGCCACGGCTTCGGCCTCAACAACCCCGCCACGCCCGACAAATGGCTGGACGCGCTCAAGAACTGGCTGACGGCCGGCAGCTTCCTGTAGGCGCTTGCTCACCGGCCCTAGCCCGGCAGCCGGGCTAGGGTCCGGACAAATCAGGAGACCAACTTTATTGCTTGCTTCACTCCGCAGCGGCAAACGCCCGGCTCATGCGCTGCTGCTCTTCCCGGCTCAGCTGGTGCGTTTCGGCCTCCTGCGGCCAGGTGCGCACTGCCGCCAGCACTTCGGTAAGTAGCGCGGTGGCCTGGGCCGGCTTCAGCCGGAAATGCGGTGCTACGCTACAAGCCAGTTCCAGGTCAAGCTCGTTGCTGGTTTCCGAGATATTGAGCCGGAGGCCGTGTCCGTAAGGGATGGGGTTCAAATCATAAGCCGGGGCCAGCCGCCAGCCCTGGGGCGTGAGCAGAAAACCGTGGTTACGCAAGTGGTCGTCGGTGTTGGAAATGCAGATATTGAACACGATGCGTCGCCACAGCTCGGCCAGGTCGGGGCCTGTACTAGCTCCTTGGGTGATGAGCAATTCGGCCAGCTCCAGGTAGCTGGCTCCATCCTGGTAGCTGGTGCCGTCCTGGTAGCCGAGCAGCGTCATCGCCGAGGCAAAATGCAGCCGTTGTCCATCGGCAGACCGGTCAAATCGCCGGGATAAGTAGGTGTGGTGGCGACTATTGAATTGTTGGGCCCGACCGTCGGCCACGTGCATACCCGCTTTCACGGCCAGCCGATTCACCAGGGCCTCCCACGCCCCTACGTCATGCTCGTCGTGGCTACTGGGAAATTTGGCTATCCACAGGGCGTTGTGCTGGTCTACCACGCTGGCCTTGGGCCGCGCGCCGCCCAGCGAGGAGCCGGGGGCTACCAGCAAGGCCAGCCACTTAAGATAGTCCGGGTCAGAAGCGGCATCGGTTCGCTCCAATTGCAAGCTGGCGTGCTCCAACTCGCGCAGGGAAGTCCAGGGCGGGGCCGCCATTGCCCGGTTATCATTCAGAAAAGGCCCATCCGGCTGGGTTTTAAATCGCAGGCCGCCCATGCGGTGCCCGTCAAATACGCCTAGTAGATAGTCCGATTCCATCAGGGTGCGCTCGGAGCGGGCTTCCTGCCGGGCCAGCGCTGCTTCGCGTCGGCGCATCAGCAGGCGGCCCCAGCGGTCCGGCGCAGAGTCCAAGAACAAGCCAAAGTTGCTTTGGTCGTCCTTGGCCAGGTACTGCGGACCGCTGTAGAGTTGCAGGTCGGGGTCCAGCAGCTGCGCGTAGGGCGAGGCCAGCCAATCGCGGGAATACTCGAAGGAGAATATTTCCTTGCCCCGCCCTGGAGTGGCTGATAGCGTGCCCATCCACTGTGGCTCGGCCATTCCCTGCCAGTGCGCATAGACCAGCAATTGCGTGCGAACTGCATTTTTTGCCATGACTTGCTACGCTTCGTCGCGCTTAGGGGCCCGTTCTTTTACCAGCAGCCCGGCATCCTGTAGCTTGCGGCCGAGCACATCATCCTCTGCTAAATGAAGGATGGTTTTTTCCAGTCCAAGAGTAAGAAGAACCTGTAAGTAAGTCCCGATACTCACGCTAGGAGCACCTTTCTCGATGGCCAGCAAGGTCGTTCGGCTAATATCGGCTCGCTCCGCAATCTGGGCGGCGCTCAGTTTGCGGCGTAGGCGGGCCAGCCGAATATTCTCGCCGACCTCAACCAAGAGTTGCTGCAAGCGCGGTAGTAGCGGTTTGGCTTCACGTGGCATAATGTTCAATACTTTGGACAAAAATAAGCATTTTTGCCCAAAGTATTGAACATGTATTGATGAATGACACGGTTGTTGCAAGCTATGACAGTATGCCTGCTACTTATATTTTTCCAGCTGTGGCAGATGAGAAAATTATTCATAAAAGAAGCACTTCTCACACGTTGGCTTAAGCAGAGTGCTGTTTCACGCCCTCTCATTTCACCTACAACAATCCGGGATTTGGCTACGTGACGCTTTTTGGTGCAAGAGACCTTTGCCCCGAACAAAAAGCGAACCTATGAGCACCACTAGAAAAGTTATCCTGGTAACCGGCGCGTCGGCCGGAATAGGCAAAGAATTCGTCAAGGTTTTACTGGCCGATGGCCATACCGTGTACGGGGCCGCCCGCCGAGTGGAGAATATGATGGATATCCAGCAGCTGGGAGCCAAGGTCTTACCACTGGATGTGACCAACGACGAGTCGATGGTGCAGACCGTGCAGACGGTTTTGACGGAACAGGGTCGCATCGACGTGCTTATCAACAGCGCGGGCTTCGGACTGAATGCGGCCTTTGAGGACGTCTCGATGGCCGACGCGCGGTATCAGTTTGAGGTCAACGTTTTCGGCCTGGCGCGCCTCTCGCAGCTCGTGCTCCCGGCCATGCGGCAGCAGCAGGCAGGAAAGATTATCAACATTTCCTCCATTGCGGGGCGCATGCCGTCGCCCTTTGCGGCCTGGTACCATGCCTCTAAACATGCGGTGGAGGCCATTAGCGACAGCATGCGCATAGAGCTGCAACCGTTCGGTATTCAGGTGGTCCTTATCGAGCCGGGTTCGGTTAAATCAGAATGGGGAGGCATTGCCATAGATAATGCGCTGAAGCATTCCGGCAACGGCCCGTACCAGGACATGGTGCGGGGGTACGTGGCCACCGTCCGGGACATGGACGCCAGGGCGTCGGAACCGGCGGTTATTGCCCGATTGGTGAAAAAAGCCATTGATTCGCGACGGCCCCGGATACGCTACGTGGGCGGCTTCATGGCCAAACCCTTGCTGCTGATTCATAAACTTTTGCCCGCCCGGCTGTTCGATGCCCTGTTAGCGAGTCAGATTAAGCCGAAGAAGCCCTAGCCGTTTACGCCGCCCATGAAGGCCACTCCCCTCCCCATTCGCTCGCTCAGCGACTTGTTCCGGCTCCTGGACCTGGGCAAGCCCCAGCACCCGCTCATTGCGCTGCTGAAACACCAGGCGCTCCCGCCGCTGATGCTGGCCACCGAAACCAAATTCGTTTCGGACCTGTACGTCATCCTGCTGAAGAAGGAAGTCCGGTTCAAGCTGAAATACGGTCAGAATTACTACGATTTTGACGACGGCCTCATGGCCTTTATGGCCCCTGGGCAGGTTATTTCGCTGGAAAATGAAGAGGGGAATCCGGTCGAGGGCTGGCTGTTGGCCTTCCACCCGGATTTCATTCAGCCCTATCCGCTGGGCAAGAAAATCAAGGAGCTGGGGTTTTTCTCCTACGCGGTGTACGAGGCCCTGCACCTGTCGGAAGCGGAGAAAGACATGCTGCGGGAGCTGATGGTCCAGATTGAGCGGGAGTACCTGTCGCCCATCGACCAGTTTAGTCAGGACGTGATAGTCTCCCAGCTTGAGCTGCTGCTGAACTATGCCAACCGCTTTTATAACCGGCAGTTTCTGACCCGCAAAAAAGTAAACCACGACTTGCTGACCCGGCTGGAAGCGGCGCTCGAAAGCTATTTCAGCAGCCCCCAGCTGCCGCAGCTGGGCCTGCCCAGCGTGCAGTACCTGGCGCAGCAGCTGCACGTGTCGCCCAACTATTTGAGCGACCTGCTCCGCACCCTGACCGGAAAGAACACGCAACAGTGCATCCACGAAAAGCTCATCGAAAAAGCGAAGGACCAATTGGCCACCACCACGCGCTCCATTAGCGAGGTGGCCTATGCGCTGGGCTTTGAGCATCCCCAGTCCTTCAGCAAGCTGTTCAAGACCAAAACCAACCTTTCTCCGCTGGAATTTCGGGCTTCCTTCAACTGACCAAGGAAGGGACCGAAGTTACGCCGGCTGGAGCGTTGGCAGCTGCCTCTCGGCATATTAAGCCGCCCTTACCAGATGCCAGCTTCCCCGCTATTTATGGCTTGGTCCAGCTATCCCCTGCCTGCTGCGAGCACATCAATCGACTGGATAAACACCTCGGCTCCAGTGGAGAGAGCCGACCTTTTCAGAACCAAATGGTTCGTGCTAGTTACCATCAAAACTCAACAAGCGAAATACCACGATTGGGTACACAGTGAATTTGACCACTACGCTGGACCTGCGTTAACCAACACTTGATTCAAGCCGTTAGCTGCCCCCCACCCACCGGCGGAGCTCGGCTACCCGAAGCTTGGGCACGATGACCTCCTCGGCCGTAACGGGCTGCAGGTGCACCACCATGCGGTTGCCATAGTACGGTTCCAGGGCGGTGACGCTGGCGCGGGCGAACAAGACCTGCCGATTGGCCCGAAAAAACTGCTGCGGGTCTACCTGCGTCTCCAATTCGTCGAGCGTGCTGTCGATGGCATATTGCTGCCCGGCCAGCGTGGTGAGGTGAACCGAGCCGTGCCGAATAACGAAGTGGGCCACCTCGCTGGTGGCGATGGGCAGCAGTTTGGTTTTGTGAGGCACCAGCCAGCTGGTCTTGTAGGTGGCTTTGCCGCTGAGCTGCTGCATGGTGCGCAGCAGTTCAGGCAAATTGGGAATGGCCCCGACCAGGGGCGGGGCGGTACTGGCGTAGTGCCGTTTGAGGGCATCGAACTTCTGCAGGCCGCGCTCTAGATTATCGCGGGTGATGGGCTTGAGCAGGTAGTCGATGCCGTTGACCTGGAAGGCCTCCATGGCGTGCTCATCGTAGGCCGTGACGAAGATGACCGGGCAGGTGACTTCTACGCGCCGGAATATCTCAAAGCTGCTGCCGTCCGACAAGTGGATGTCCATGAATATCAGGTCGGGGGTAGGGTTTTCCTGCAGCCAGGTCACGGTATCGGCTACGAATTCCAGATGGGCCACTACCTGCGCGTCGGGGCGCACTTCTTGCAGCAGGCGCTGGAGCGCCCGGGCCGGACGCAGCTCATCTTCGACTATCAGAATGTTCAACACGGGCAACGGCTAAGCAGGTAAGGGAATGTATACGGAAAACTCGTCGTCGGTCTGCTCCACCAATAGGCTCTGCTGGTTGAGCATCCGCACGCGGTTGGTCAGATTGCTCAGGCCAATGCCGCTGCTGGGCTCGGGCACGAGGCGCGGAACGCGGGTATTGCGCACGCGCAGCGTGGCCGGGGCCACGAAATCGACGCGTACCAGCAGCGGCTGGCGGCGGCTCACGGTGTTGTGCTTCACGGCATTCTCCATGAGTAGCTGCAGGGCCAGCGGCGGCACCTGCCGGTCCAGTACCTCGGCCGGCAGGTCCATTTCCAGCTTAATGCCGTCCCCAAAGCGCATCTGGAGCAGGTAGAAATAAGACCGCAGAAAGCTGACCTCGTCGCGGAGCGGCACGGCCATCTGCTCGCCGTAGCGGAGCAAATAGCGGTACACCTGGGCCATTTCTTCCACAAAGAGCGCGGCGGCGGCCGGCTCGTCGTAAATCAGCTCGCCCAGCGTGGAGAGTGAGTTAAACAAAAAATGGGGGCTCAGCTGCTGCTTGAGGCTCTCGTAGCGGGCTTGCAATTGCTCACGCTTCAACGATTCATTCTCGATGGTCAGATAACGGCCACTTTCGACCAACTCAATGGCGAGCTGAAAGGACAATCCCACGGCCGTTAGAATCTGGGAGAGAATCACCCTTATGCGCAGCGAGGTGGTTTCCATATTTATTCCCAGAAAGCTGTCAACGTAGTTGCGGGCGACAATGTAGAGCGTGAACATGATGGCAATAATGACCGCGCGCAGGAGGCGGTCGACCCAAAGCGGCTGGTTGCTGAGCCAGCGCTGCACGGGGTTGTTAACGTAGCGCAGCAGATAGTTCACCCAGAATTGCACCTGGAAATACAGCACCGCATTGATGAACAGCAGCAGCAATTCCCAAATGGTGGTGTGCTGGCGCTGCACAGCCGCCGCTGGCAGTACCAGCAGGGCAAAGGCGACGGAGATGCCCAGGGTGATGCGCCGGTACGTTTGCCGCGAGAACATCACCGGGGCCTCGGCGCGGGCCGTGCCGGGCCGCGGGACGCTGGGCTGGCTGACGGCGGAAGACGGAAGTGACTGGTTCATGAGGGCAAGCTAGTGGGACAGCAGCAATCCTGCGATTGAAGACGAGGCTACCCGGCTAGTAACGGCGGGCTGGGCCCGACGTCCGGGTTCTAGGCCGAGGCGCGGCAGCCCACTACGTAGCGCACGAAATCGCCCACCGTGTAAAAGGGTACCTCGTCGGGCACCGTGAGGTGGAAATTACGCTCCAGCTCCAGGATGATGTCGACCACATCGACCGTGTCGAAGTGCAGGTCGCGGCTGAGGCTGGCCGAGCGCCGCAGCCGCGCGGTCTTGATGGCCTTGCGCTTGCTGATGATACACAATACTTGCTGCTCCAGGACTTTGGTGGGCGCGGGAGAATAAGAAACGTCGGCTAACATATTGCAAAAAAAGAGAAGGTTGACGTTGGAGTTGTAGCAAAAAAAAATGGCCGGGCAGCCGCCTGCGGAGTTCCCGCGGACAAGCCACCCGGCCAATTCTTGGCTGCTTACGCCAGCACAGCGGGCGTAGCGGCTTCGGCTTCTTCGTGGTCGGCGGCGTGTGCCTTCGGCTGCGGCTCGTTGTAGTGACGGCCGGAGATTTTGGCGCGCAGCTTCTCATTGAGCAGGTACATCACGGGCACCACCAGCAGCGTGACCAGCGTGGCGAAGGCCAGGCCGAAGATGATGGTCCAGGCCAGCGGGCCCCAGAACACCACCGACTCGCCGCCCAGGAAAATGTGCGGGTGGCCCGACTTGAAGAGCTCATAGAAGTCGATGTTCAGGCCCACGGCCAGCGGAATCAGGCCCAGAATGGCGGCCGTGGCCGTCAGGATGACCGGGTTGAGGCGGGTGCGGCCGGCCAGCACCAGGGCGTCGTGCAGGTTCATGCCCTGCGAGCGCAGCATGTCGGTGAATTCGACCAGCAGAATGCCGTTCTTCACCACGATGCCCGCCAGGGCAATCACCCCTACCCCAGTCATCACGATGCTGATGTTCATGCCCGTGATGGCCAGGCCCAGCATCACGCCGATGATGGAGAACAAAACTTCCGTCAGGATGATGACCGGCTTGCTCACCGAGTTGAACTGCGTGACGAGCACCAGGAAGATGAGGGCAATGGCACCCAGGGCAGCTACGCCCAGGAAGTTGCTGGTTTCGGCCTGGTCTTCCTGCGCCCCGCCCATTTTGATGGTGTAGCCGGGCGGCGTGGGGAAGCTCTTGAGCGCCTGCGTCACGTTGGCCACCACGTCGGGGCCAGTAAAGCCACCCAGCACGTTGGAGCTGATGGTGATGATGCGCTTGGTGTCCTTGCGCTTGATGCCGCCGTAGGTCGTGCCGTAGGTGATGTCGGCGATGGACGACATGGGCACCTGGCGCACGTTGCCGCTGGCATCGCGGAAGGTCAGGGGCGCATTCATGATGGCGTCGATGTTGTCGCGGTAGGGCTTGGCGTAGCGCACCTGGATGGGGTACTCATCATCCGGGGTCTTGAATTTGCTGGCCTCGTAGCCGTACACCGCCGTGCGCACTTCCTGCCCAATCTGGGCCGTGCTGATGCCTTCGCGGTTGGCGCGGGTGCGGTTGATGCCGACGCTGATTTCGGGGTTGCGGTCCTGCAGGTCGGAGCGCAGGTCTTCGATGCCGCCGATTTTGAGCGAATCGATGTAGCGCTCCACTTTCTTGCTCAGCGCGGCCAGCTTGGGATAGTCGTCGCCGCTGACCTCAATGGCAATGGGCTTGCCCTGGGGCGGGCCGCTGGCCTCCTGGTCCACCGATACCTCGGCCCCCGGAATGCCCTTGACAGCCTCCCGAATCTGGTCCATGTACAGACCAGTCGTTTTGCCTTTGCGCTCGGCCAGCTCCTTGAAGGCTACGGCTACCTTGCCCAAGTGCGACTGCGAGGTGCCGGCCGCCGAAGCTTCGGAAGGGTCGCCGGCGCCAATGGCGACGTTGGTAATCACCGATTCCACGTCGGGGTTGTCGCGGCCAATGACCTTGTACACGCGCTTTTCCAGCTCGCGGGTCACCGAGTCGGTGACTTCCACGCGGGTGCCCACCGGCATGCGCAGGTAGGTATAGATGAAGTTGGGGTCGCCCGAGGGGAAGAAGTCCACCTTGGGCTTGCGGGCCACCACGGCCAGCAGGCTGCCCACCATCAGCACCACCAGGCTGAGCATGATGGCTACCTGCCGCCACACCGTGCCGCCTACCACAATTTCCACCAGGCGGGCGTAGCCGTTCTGGAAACGCGGCAGGATGCTGCGCTGGAAACCGGCAATCATGTAGACGAACACGTACTTGTCGAGGAAGCAGAAGACGATGATGGTCACCATCAGATTGCCCAGAAAAGTCGAGCCCGCCAGGTAGCCGGCCACGGCCACCAGCAGAATGCCACCCATCCCGAGCAGGAAATTGCGCGTGAGCTGCGGCTTTTCCACGCGGTCGAGGTGCTCTTCGCGGTTCATGAAGCTCACGGCAAACACCGGGTTCATGATGAAAGCCACGATGAGCGAGGCCCCCAGCGTGAGGATGAGCGTAACGGGCAAAAAGAACATGAACGAGCCCACGATGCCGGGCCAGAACAGCAGCGGCACGAACGGGGCCACCGTGGTGAGCGTGCCGGCCAGCACGGGGATGAACACCTCGCCGGCCGCATATTTGGCGGCCTGGGCCGTGGTCAAGTTGGGGTGCTCGTGCAGCAGGCGGTGGGTATTTTCAATCACCACAATGGCGTCATCGACCACGATGCCCAGGGCCAGCAGGAAGGCAAAGAGCACAATCATGTTCAGCGAGAAGCCGAACATGGGCAGCATGATGAAGGCCAGGAACATGCTCAGCGGCACCGAGAGGCCCACAAACAGGGCGTTGGTGGTGCCCATGAAGAACATCAGAATCAGCGTCACCAGCAAAAAGCCGATGATGATGGTGTTAATCAGGTCGTTCAGGGTATTGCGGGTCTGGCTGGAAGCATCGCCGGTAATGGTGATTTTCAGGCCTTTGGGGGTGCTGGCTTCCGCGTCCTTTACCAACTGGTGAATCTTGTCCGAGGCATCGAGCAGGTTTTCGCCCTGGCGCTTCACCACGTTCAGCGTCACCGAGGGCTGGCCTTCGAGGCTGGCGTAGCTCTCGCGGTCCTTGAAGCCGTCGGTCACGGTGGCAATGTCGCCGAGGCGCACCGAGGCCCCGCGCAGGTTTTTCACCTGAATGTTGGCGATGTCGTCGGCCTTCACGTACTGGCCGGCTACGCGCACGGCCCGCTTCTGGGTGCCCACGTCGATGGAGCCCCCCGAGATGGTGATGTTCTCGCGGGCGATGGCGCCCTCAATGTCGGAGAAGCTCAGCTGCGAGGCTTGCAGCTTGTACAGGTCCAAGTCTACGTTCACCTGCTGCTCCAGCGCCCCCACGATGTCGACGCGGGTGATTTCGGGCAGGGCCTCAATCTTGTCCTGAAAGTCGTCGGCCAGCTTTTTGAGCTGCGAGGCCGGCAGGTTGCCGCTCAGGTTGACGTACATGATGGGCTGCTCCGAAATGTTCACCTCGTTCACCGTTGGGGCGCTGGGCAGGTCGTTGGGCAGCTCGGAGCTGGCCTTGTCCACGGCGTCCTTGATGAGCTGCTTGGCGTACTGCACATCCACACCCGAGTTGAACTCGATGTCCAGAATACAGTAGTCCTGGTTGGAGGTGGAGTTGATTTTTTTTACTCCGTTCACGCCCTTAATCTCCTTTTCGAGCTGGCGCGTCACCAGGTTCTCGATGTCGGAGGGCGAAGTGCCGGGGTACACCGTGGCCACGATGATGCGCGGAATCACGATGTCCGGGAATTTCTCCTTGCCCAGCTTGACGTAGGCAAAGATGCCGGCCACCGTCAGCAGCAGCGTGATGATGTAAATACTGGTTTTATTATTGATGGACCAGCTGGTGGGTCCAAATTCCTTCTCAAGGTCTTGCATGACAATTGGCTGCTGGATGAGGGAGTAATCCGTGGCGAGGTGAGCCGGCTAACCGACTTTCACCACCTGGCCATCATTCAAATTCTGGTACCCGGCCGAAATCACCTCATCCCCCGGCTTCAGGCCGCTGATGACTTCCTGCTGGCCGTTGTAGGCCTCGCCGGTTTTGATGACGCGCTTCTGCGCGACGGGCTTGCCCCCCTCGCGGGCCACCACCAGCACGTAGCTGTTCTGCTCGTCTTTCTGAATCAAATCCACGGGCAGCACGGTGGCGTTTGCCTTGCCGTAGTTCTGGATGCGCACGCTGGCCACCATGTTGGGCCGCAGGCGGGAGGCCTGGCCGGCGGGCAGGCGCAGCTCGGCGGTGAAGGTGCGGCTGGTGGCCGAAATGCTGCGGCTCACGGTGCGCACGGTGCTGGCAATTTCCTCGCCGCCCAGGTCGGGCAGCGTCACCAGGGCCTTGTCCCCGGCCTTGATGCTGCCGGCGTAGGCTTCCGAGATGTCAACCAGGACTTTGCCGCCCTGCCCGCTGTTGAGTTGCACCACGGCCATGCCCGGCGACACCGTTTCGCCCAGCTTGGGCAGCACGTTATCCACGGTGCCGGCGTAGGGCGCCACCACGTTGTAGAGCGCTTTTTGCTGGTTGAGGCTGGCGAGGTTGCGCTGCAGGGCCTCGTAGTTGCTTTTGGCTTGCAAATACTGCACTTCGGTGCCGATTTGCTGCTTCCACAAGCTGGCTTGCTTGTCGTAGATGGTTTTGGTCAGGTCCAGGCGGGTGCGCAGCTCGGCAATGTTGGCATCGAGTACGCCGGCGTCTACCGTAGCCAGCACCTGGCCTTTGCTCACGTGGTCGCCGCGCTGCACCCGCACGCTGGTGAGCGTGCCGGCCGCCCGGGCGCCCACGGTCGCGTTCTGGTCAAAATCGACCCGGCCCTGCACTTCGAGGTAGCCGGCGAAGTCCTGCGGTGCCACCTTGATGACCGAAACGGGCACGGCGGCGTTGGCGACGGCCTTCGGGTCGGCCGGGCCGGCCTTGGCTTCGAGGGCGGCAATTTTGGCCTGGGTGTCGGCCTGCGCGGCTTTGAGCTTGGCGAGTTCGGCCTGGGGGTCTTGGCTGCCGCCCCCGCACGAGGCGAGAAAGAGCGCGGCGGCCAGCAGGGAGTAACGAGCGGGGTTGGAATACATGGGGATGTGAGGTTTCAAAACGGGGGTTATTTGGCCTGCTGGTACAGTTCGCCGGTGGCTTTGTCGCGGTCTACTTTGGCAACCAGGGCGTCGTAGAGGGCCCCGTAGTAGTTGGTCTGGGCCTCGCGCAGGTCGCGCTCGGCGGTGATGACTTCCACGTTAGAGCCCACGCCGGCCTGGAACTTGATGCGGGCCACACGGGCCACGTCGGCGGCCAGGGCCATGTTGCCCTGCTGGCTGTCGAGCACGTCGAGGGCGTTGATGAGGGTGGTGCGGCTCTGGGCGTCCTGCAGGTCGATGCTCTGCTTCAGCGTTTCCATGTTCTTTTCAATGGTCTGCTGCTGAATCCGGCCTTGCTGCACCTGGTACTTGCGCCGGAAGCCGTCGAAGACCGGGATGTTCAGGGCCAAGCCCACGTTGCCGAAGCCGAACCAGTTCTGGTTAGGGTAGCCGTTGCTGTTGCGCGAGTCGGGGCCGCGGAAGCCAAACAGGTCGCTGGCGGTTTTGCCCGAGCCGCTCAGGCCATAAGCTGCCGTGAGGCGCAGGGTGGGGTAGGCCCCGGCGCGGCGGTTGGCCAGGTCGAGGCCGGCCAGCGCCTGCTGCGTTTCCAGGGTTGAAAACTCAATGCGGTTGTTGTAGTTGAAGGCCGCCTGGGCCTGGGAAGGCTGGCCGGTGTTGGTGGCCGTGGGCTGGTTGGCAAGGGGTGCCCCGGTAGCAGGGGCCGTGGGCGTAGGCAGCTGGCCCAGGCCGTCAACTCCGCCCCCGGAATTGAAATTGGCCGTTCCCAGGCTGCGGCGCAGGGCCCCGGCATCCAGCACGGCCGCGCCGAGCGAATCGGTGAGCTGCACCGCTTGCTGCTGCGGCAGGCCCATCTGAAACTTCAGCAGCGCCAGGCTCACCTCCGTCAGGCGCTGGGCTTTCTGCTGCTCCACCACCAAGTTGGTGCGCTGCACCCGCAGGCGGTCCACATCGAGCTTCTCGGCAAAACCGGCTTTAAACGTCTTATCGGTTTGGTAGAGGAGCGTATCCAGGCGCTGCACGTTGCGGGCCAGCAGCTTGAGCCGCGCCCGGGCCACCAGCGTGCTGTAATAGGCCTTGCTGACCTGCTCTGCCACTTCGATTTCGGCTTGCTGGGTTTGCTTCTTGGAGAGCTCCTCGTACACCTTGGCCGCTTTCAGGCCCACCAGGTAGGAGCCGTCGAACAGCATCTGCGACACCGAGGCCGAAGTGTTGCCGGCGTACTGCAGGCCAAAGGCAAAGGCCTGCGGCGGTACCGGCGTAGAAGGCAGCGCGACCGTGCCCAGGTTCACCGTCTGACCACCCTGGGCCGCCGCGATGTCGCTGGGCGTAAGGGTAGTGGCCGAGCCGCCGCCGCCCAGAGCTGAGAAATCGACCAAGCTTTTTTGCAGCTTGAAGTTGTCGGCTACGTTGGCGGCAATGTTCACCTGGGGCAGTCCCTGGCTCTTGGTTTCACCGACTTTGGCGTGGGCGGTTTGCTCGGCCAGCCGCGTAGCCAGCAGGCTGGGTTTGTTCTGCACGGCGTAGCGCACGGCCTGGGGCAGGCTCAGGGCCATGGGGCCGGAACTGGGCTGGACCGGCAGCTCTGGGCGCTTGGTTTGGGCCTGGGCCTGGGCCAGCGGGCCCGTCGCGAGGCTGCCGAGCAGCAGCGCCGTCATTACTCTGTTCACTTTCATGAAGAAAACTTGCTTAACTAGTAGGCTGGGTTGAAGGAGCACGGGCGCTTAGCGCGCCATTTCCGGCTGGTGCCGATACTCGGCGAAAAGCTGCTGCCCGTGCGGGGTGGCGATGCCGAGCAGAAAATGCTCGTCGAGGGTTTGGTGGATGCGCGTGGTCGTGAACTGTTCCGGCGGGTACAGCTCGGGGTCGAAGACCAGCTCGGCCTGCCCCAGGTGGAGACGGGCCAGCACGCCCACGTCCAGATTGGCCCGGAATACGCCCTCGGCGATGCCGCGCCGCAGGTTATGGATTATCTGGGCCAGGATGAAGGTGTACTGGTGCTCGCGAAACAGGGCCCAGGTCACGGGGTGGAACTTGCGCAGGTCGTGGATAATACTGGGGTGCACCTCGCTGAACTGCGAATCGGCCCAGCGCGAGAGCAGCACCATCTTCTGCACGGCATTGGCGGCCCGCTCGCCGATGCGCACGCAGTCGCCCTGCACCTTGTGCAGGTGGCTGGTCATGGCGGCCTGCACGATTTCGTCCTTGTTGGCGAAAGCCTTGTAGAGCGTTTTCTTCGACATGGACAGCGCGGCCGCGATGTCGTCCATGCTCACGCCCTTGATGCCGTTGCGCAGAAACAAAACCTCCGCCTGCTGCAGGATTCGCGCTTTCACATCCATGGTTGCGGTGGTCAAAGCCACGCCGATACTTAAAACGTGTTTTAAGTTTCCGAACGGCTTAACTGACTGGCGTTGAGTGGTCACTTGAGAAGCGACGGGCGGCGGGCTGAGGAAATGCCGCTCCGTGATTGCAGTGACAAAACAACGGGCCGCCCCACCGCGAGGCCAGCCAAATCGGGCGAACGTGCCAAAGTCGGTTGTGAACAAACCAAGACGGGCCGTGGCCAAACCGCTCGTGGCCGCTGATTTAAGTCAATGCCCTGCGCCGGGGCCTTGCGGGCGCGGGCGCCAACAGCATATAGCGGCGGCGAGCTGACGATAAAGCCCAGCAGGCCAGGGCCTTTTTTGGGTATGCTCAACCGCGATTTTGGCACGTTCGCCACGATTTCCCTTGGTTCTTCGACCGGAGTACCGCTGGTTTGCAGCGCTTTCCCAGCGGCCGCCGGCTCCCGAGCTGGTCTGCCGGCCCGGCTTTTCCCGTGATGCCCGCCGGGCGGCTATCCGCGGCTGAAACTGGGTACTTCAACTCCTACCCGTTTGCTAAATCAGGCGATGCTCAACCCGACCGTTCCCACCAACCGGCTACAAACCGCGCTTCGCCTGTTGCTTGGCAGCCTCATGGTGCTGGCCGGGGTGGCGCACCTCACCTTTGCCCGCCCCGATTTTCAGGCGCAGGTGCCCACCTGGCTGCCGCTGAATCGTGATTTTGTGGTCCTCGCTTCGGGGCTCGTCGAGGTGGGGCTGGGCCTGGCCATGCTCTTCTGGCGGAGCCGCCGGGTGTACGTGGGCCTGGCGCTGGCCCTGTTCTACGTGTTGATTTTTCCGGGCAATATCTCGCAGTACGTCAACCACATCAACTCGCTCGGTATGAACAGCGACGGCGAGCGGTTCCAGCGTCTGTTCTTCCAGCCCGTGCTGATACTCTGGGCACTGTGGAGCACCGGCTTCTGGCGGGCGTGGCGGTAGCGCCCTGGTTTTTCTTTTTCACCCCACCCCTGGCAGTAGGGTACTACTGCCCCAACCCCTTATGCAGTTGCAAGATAAAGTTGCCGTTATTACGGGCGGTGCCGATGGCATCGGCGCCGGCCTCACCCGGGCCTTCGTGCAGGAGGGCGCGAAAGTACTGTTCGTAGACGTGCAGGAAGACAAAGGCCTGGCCCTGGAAAAAGAGCTGGGCAGCGCGGCCAAATTCCTGAAGAAAGACCTGCGCAGCCCCGGCATGGAGCAGCGCATTCAGGAGGCCGCCAGGGAGGCGTTCGGCGTTACGCTCGACGTGCTGGTGAACAACGCCCAGGCCTCGAAGCCGCAACTGCTGCTGGACGTGGACCAGCCGGCCCTGGACCTGGCCTTTGAAACCGGCCTGTGGGCTACCTGGAAGCTAATGCGGATTTTTTACAACCAACTGGCCGCCTCGAAGGGCTCCATCATCAACTTCGCCTCGGGCGCGGGCATCCTGGGCATGCCCACCCAGGGCGTGTACGGCATGAACAAAGAAGCTATCCGGGGGCTGTCGCGCACGGCAGCCAATGAGTGGGGCCCGGTAGGCATCCGCGTGAACGTGGTGGCCCCGGCCGCCGCCACGGCGGGCTTTCAGTGGTGGCAGGAAACTTACCCCGACCAGGCCAAGGAGATGATTTCTAAGGTGCCGCTGCAGCGCGTGGGCGACGTACTGACCGACGTGGCCCCCATTGTGGTGTTCCTGGCCAGCAGCGCCTCGCAGTACATGACCGGCCAGACGCTGATGGCCGACGGCGGCAGCATCCAGCTCCGCTAGCTGGTGCCCGCCAACCGGCGTAGAGTCGGCGGGTGTTACCGTAGAAAGCAAGGTCGTCTCCAGTGCACTGGGGATGACCTTGCTTTTTAGGGCTTTAGGGGGGCGGACAAGAAACGATGCGAAATGCCAGTAGGCTACGCTTCAACTTAGCGCGTGTGTGCGCCCTCAACCGCTTTAGCAGTGAGTGCAGCGAGAAATTACTTTAGCACACGGCCACGCTGGAGTAAGCGAATTGAATGTTTGGAATTTAGGACGGCATCAAATACAACAGTTCCGATAACCAGCTTCTTTTATAACGTGGGCCGCAGACCATCAAAATCAGCGCCACTTGGAAAACTCATAATTGAACCAAAACCACAAGCACCAGAGCTGCGGAATACCGGTCCACTGCTGACAAAGTTGTGGCTGTGATGAAAAAGGCTTGGGTCTGGAACGCTCAGTTGCTAAAAATTTGCCGCTGCGATAATAGTAACAGTGGAACCGGTGCATAATCATATCTCTTTTAAGTAGTTAAGAGAACTTGCTTAATGTAATCCACTTCGGGCCGCAGCTTTTCTATGGCCTCAGTAAGCATTCTATTACCTCTTTCAAGGCCTGTAATTGCATCCTCTGAAGAGTGTAAAATACGACCCATTAAAATATTATTCCTTCGACCAATATTAAAAATGGCATCCACTCTGCTATCGTGCCTGAAGTCATCCAATAATTCTTTCATGAAGGGTCGTAGAAAGACAGCATGGTGCCAGGTAAGGCCGGTGGCACCTGGAATTCTCTCTACTAAATAGACATAGAAATAGCGCAACTCATCTAGATAAAGAGCCAGCGGGTCTATCCGAAGTGCTCCATTTTTTCTGGATTGTTCAATTATATCAGAATTTATATTTCTAATTGCCTCTATATTTTCCCTGTATTCTTTTCCTATTTTGTGGTACAACTTGATATGCGATTTGTATGCTAATCGATAATCAACCATGCTGAATTTGATGAAGTCAAGTTGCTTATATATTCTAGCTACGCGGGCACGGTTATCAGCAGTGTCTAATGCTTTCCGAATCAGTGAGAAAAAGATATCATCATTTCGAATGGAAAATAGCCGTTCTAATGTACCAGAGGCACGAATACTTAATGGATGGGGTGATGTAGGATTCCGCTTAATTTCTTTTGCTGTATCAACATAATCGTGGGTCTGCTTTTCAACATAGCCTATTAAATCGTCTAATAACCAAGTGAAATGGTTTAGATTTTTCTCGGCCAGTTTGTTCTGTCGGTCATGCTCTTCTTTAAAATTATTGAGTATACTCTGCTCATGGGTTCTTCGATTCTCTTCGGTCTGTCTCTTAAAGACAGATAATGAAGCCCATGCTCCAACCCCAGCTCCTGCTAGAGGAATGATGAAGTCCTTGAGCAGCGGATATAAATAGTCATGCGCAAATTCTTTGATTTGAGTCCAGCAGTTCATGAGGAGTAGAGTTGAGGGGGAAACTAACGAAAAGTAACTGATTCCCTGTTATCTCTCTTAGCCACGCCAGTGGCAAACCTTTGTTGATATTTGATACATTAAATAGTATTCGCTATGAGCCTCGCCGCGTACTTACTTCCAGAACGGCTTGGTTTTCAGCAAACCGGCCGGCCAGTGGTGCTCGTGTTGGAGCAACCGGTGCCCGGCTACGCAAGTTGCCTGTGGCCCACCCCAGTACACCAAGGCCTGCGGAGCTGCGAGCCGCAGGCCCTGGCCTTCGGCAGCCTTCAGGTATTGAGTGGCCGACAAGGTGTCGGCAACGACGAAGTGCAGGGGCAGGGAGCCATCGACATCCGCGAAGCAGTCATCGGCGTGGCGCGCGTGGACGACGCTGGCCACGGGCACTTGCTTCGGCAAATGCCGGCGCAGCTCATAGAAGTGGGCCAAGCACGAGACATCGCCTAGCAGCGCGTAGGCCGGGGCTGTAGCATCGAGCAGAAATTTACCACCTGGCCCGTAAAAATGTACTACGTCGCCGGGTCGGCATTGGGCGGCCCACCGGGCACCCGGTCCGTCGGAAAACGTGCAGACCGCGAGCTCAAGCCGGCCGGCGGCCGCGTCGTAGCCCCAAATCGAGTAGGTTCGCTTGCGAAGGCTGGCCGCGTCGGTGCGGGCACCAAGGTCAAAGAAGACGTTGAGCGTTTGCCCGGGCACATAAGACCAGCCAACCAACGAGGCGCCGCTCAGGCTCACCCGGTAGGTGCAGGCCGCAATCTGCTGCACCCCTACGATGGTGGCCGTCTGCGTTACCTGGCGGGCCAAGGCGTTGAATAGCTTCATAAAAATCACCGGGGTTTCTTCCCCGATAGGACGCTTTGGACTGCCATTTACTGGATGGTAACGGGCCAAATATTCTCCTTGTCAGGAAAATCTGCTGTTGTCCAACGGGTTGGAGCGAGCGGGCCTATTAGCTCAACGCATCCGAATGAAGTGGAGCCCGGCTCTGCCCATCGCCTGCCGACGACCGGCCACCCCCGCGGGCAGCGCAGGCGGCCCTGGCGGCAGATGGCGCCACGAGCTGGCGCGGGCAGCTTAAGCGGCCATCTCGGGATGGTGTGCGGGCAAGTGACTGCCGATGTAACGCACGCAGTCGCCCACGGTGTGCAGGGGCACTTCGTCGGGGATACCTAACTGAAAGCAGCGCTCCAGCTCCAGAATGATGTCCACTAGGTCAACCGTATCAAAGCCCAATTCCTGGCTCAGGTCGGTGTTCAGGCGCAGCCGCCGGAGCCGGATGCCTTTGCGGGCGTGAATAATGTGGCGCACCTGCCGGGCAAGGGCAGCCTGGGTATCAGCGGGGCGAATAGGATGGGCAACCATAGCAATTGAATAAAAGAGAGAGGAAAAATTGAGTGACGTAAACCACCAGCCCGGCCCGCGCCGGCGGCGCGCTTTACAGCAGCAGCCGCGCCAGCCCGAAATCAGCCAGCAGAATGGCAATAATGGACTGCGTGACGGCCGCCGTGCTGCTGGCCCCCACCGCCAGGGCGCCGCCCCGGGTAGAAAAGCCGCGGAAAGCCGAGATGGCCGCAATCAGAAAGGCAAATACCACGGCCTTGATGAGCGCAACGGCCATTTCATAGGGCACGAAATGGTAGCGCAGGCCCTCGATGTAATCGTGCGCCGAGAGCTGGCCCGAAACCGTGCCCGCCAGGTAGCCGCCCAGCAAGGCCAGCCCCAGGGCCAGGCTCACCAGGAGCGGAAACCCAACTACGGCCGCCAGAATGCGGGGGAGCACCAGGTAGCTCGTGGGGTTGATGCTCATCATTTCCAGCGCGTCAATCTGCTCGGTGATGCGCATCGTGCCCAGGCTGCCGGCGATGTTGCTGCCAACTTTGCCAGCCAGCACGATGCTCGTGACGGTGGGGGCCAGCTCCAACAGGGTCATCTCCCGCACGATGAAGCCGATGGTGGACTTGGGAAGAAAGGGAATGTTCAGGTTGTAGCTTACCTGCAGGCAGGTGACGGCCCCGATAAAAAGGGCGACGAGGCCGACGATAAAGGCCGATTCGACGCCCATGAGCACGATTTCTTCCAGGGTGCGGTGCCAGAGCACGCGCACCCGTTCCGGCCGCACCACCATATTGCCCAGAAAAAGCAGAAAGTCCCGCAAGGTGCGCAACACAGGTAGGAAAAGAAGAAAAGAGAAACGGATGGAGGGGCGTTGCGGCATCGGTCCAGCAGGTTTAGCGGCCAATTCAGCGCGCCGCGGCGACAGCCCCTGGCTAACCCGTCAAAAAGCCGATAAAAGGGGGCCACAGAACGGACAGGGCCGCCAGTAGCACCAGGGCAGCGAAACACAGCCCGCCCATCAAATCAGCCCCGGGGCTGCTGAGCGGGTGGCCGGCGCGGAATCGCTGGCCCGGCAGATAAGTCTTCTTGCGGATGCTTTCGGGCAACACGGGCTGACCACGTAAAAACAGTTGTTTGCGCGGGACGGCCAACCGGCTGGCAGTCCTGCACTACAAAGGAAATTAGCCCGTAAGCCCCGGAATGAAACAACTTAGGCGAACGCGCCAAAACAGTGCCTGACTGTACCATAGCCCGGGTTGAGTAATCGCCGTTAATGCTCGCAAGGGCCAGAGTCCGCGTTTAGCCGCTATTTAGGGCTTCCATAACAGCCGTTCGGTTCATCGCCCAACCGGGGCTGCCGCCTCGTCGGGCAGTCGGGCCGCGGCGGTTGACGCCCTGTTTTCGGACCGGGCTAGTTAAAGCTGCCTATCCGGCAGCCCTGGTTAGTTGTCTCATCTGCTTCAGAATAAACCACCGCGTTGAAAGCATTTCTTCCCCTCTACTACCGCTACTACCTGCGCTCGGTGCTGCTGCTCTGCCTGGCCTTCATGCTGGGGCTCACGCTGCTCATCTACCTGATTCGCGGCCAATTTAATCCGTTGAACACCACGCTGGTGCTGGCTGTGGGCGGCCCCGTGGGCCTGCTGGTGGGCGTGCTGGAAGTGTACGTGTTTCCGCGCCTGCTCACCAACCGGCCCCTGTGGCTCCGGATTCTGCTCACGACCAGCCTGCACTTGCTGGTTTTTGGCGTGCTGCTGTGGCTGGGCCAGCACCTGATTCAGACGCTGCGCAGCCTGGTGGCGCTGGATTTTCCGACGGCCCGCGCCCTCGACCACGAGCTGGTGCAGCTGGGGTTGCTGCCGTCGAAATCGCCCGACGCCCCGGATTCGTCGCTGACGCGGCTCCTGATTATCTACGGCTTGTTGTCGCTGGGGCTGACGACGCTTTACCAGGTGGGCCGCAAAATGGGCCTGCGCTCGTTATCGCGCGTGGTCCTGGGGCAGTACAACCAGCCGGAAGAGGAGAAGCGCATCTTCCTTTTTGCCGACATCAAGGACTCGACCGTACTGGCCGAGCAGCTGGGCAATACCCGCTACAGCGCCCTCATCCGGGACTTCTTTGGCGATGTCGGCCTACCCATTGCCGCTACCCAGGGCGAAGTGTACCAGTACGTGGGCGATGAAGTGGTGGTGACCTGGAAGTGGCCGGCGGGCTTGCAGCAGGGCAACTGCCTGCGCTGTTTTTTCGACATGCAGGCCGCCATCGACCGGCGCCGGCCCTACTACCTGCGGACGTACGGCGTGGTGCCCGCCTTCAAGGCCGGGGTGCACGGCGGACTGGTGGTGGCCACGCAGGTGGGCGACATCAAAACCGAACTTGTGTTTCACGGCGACGTGCTCAACACCACGGCCCGGATTCAGGCGCAGTGCAATGCCCTCGGGAGCATCTTCCTCGTATCGAGCGCCATTCTGGAGGCGCTCCCGCCGGGGTTGCCGTACCAGTTGCGGCCGCTGGGTGCGTTCACCCTGCGGGGGAAGCAGCAGGCCGTGGAAATTGTTGATGTGCAGCAGCCCTCGCTGGAGGTGGCGCGTTCCGCTTCCAACAGCTAAGCACCGCATCAGCGGATAAGTCCAGGCTGGGCTACCGGGTTATTGCTGCTCGGCAAAGCTTGGCGCCAGTACCGCCGGTGGCTTGCGGCTAGTCTTCACTGAGCAGTCTGAGCAACGCATCAGCAGCACTTCCGCAATAAAGGGTGTTGTTAAACAAATAGGGCAAAACCTCCGACTCGGCCTTACGTCGGTTTACTTGACGACTGCCAAGTAGCAATCAGGTGCATGTCAAACGAGGCTTCGGCCAGCAGTGGCTGGTGGAGATGTCGCACTCGCTGTACAGGTTCAAGTGGTGGTAGGAAAGCACGGCAAAGGGCGAAATTGTGCCCAGCGTGGCAATTTGCTGCTCGGGCGGCGGCTAGGCCAGGTGCTAGGAGCAAGCCCAAAGGCGGGGTGCAGCCGTTGATGTACGACGCCGACCGCGAGCACATTCCGCACCGGCACGCGCTGAGTGTGCCGCTGGCCACCATTGTGGCAATGCACCTGAAGTACGGCAAGTACCTCTCGCTGAAAAACTACTAGAGCGTGTTAATGACTAATTGAAGAAATTCGGGGATGAAAAAGCCCCATTCTGGTTATCCGAGCGATGTAAGCGACGAAGAGTGGGCGTTTGCCGCGCCCTATCTGACGTTGATGAATGAAGCGGCCCCGCAACGGGAACACCCGCTGCGGAGCTTGTTCAATGCCGTGCGTTATTTGGCCCGCACCGGGGTGCCGTGGCGTTACCTGCCGGGCGATTTTCCGGCCTGGCCGGCGGTCTGCCAGCAGTTGCGGCACTGGCTGGACGCCCGCTGTTTCGAAACGATGGTCGACGAGTTGCGCCACCTGCTGCGCACGGCCCAGGGCCGTCCGGCTGAGCCCTCGGCCGTCTTGCTCGGCAGCCACACGCTGCAAAGCACCCCAGAAAGTGGCCACCGAGCGGGCTATGACGGCGCCAAGCGGCGCAAGGGCAGCAAGGTGCACATCGCCGTGGACACGCTCGGGCACTTGCTGGCGGCGCTGGTCACGCCGGCCAACGAACAAGACCGTGCCCAGGTGGCGGCCCTGGCCGAAGAGGTACAGGCCATTACGGGGCAATCGGTCGCCCTGGCCTACGTCGACCAAGGCTACACGGGGCAGGAGCCCGCGCAGGCCGCAGCGGAGCAGGGCATTGCCCTGCACGTGGTGAAATTACCCGCCGCCAAGCGGGGCTTTGTGTTGCGGCCCAAGCGCTGGGTCGTGGAGCGCTCCTTCGCCTGGGCCGCGCGGTTCCGACGATTGGCCCGGGACTATGAACGCCTCACCACGACCTTGGAAGGCATGCACTACCTCTTCTTTGCCTGCTTAATGCTCGTCAAAGCAAATCGTAGTAACCTGCTAAGTCATTAACACGCTCTAGGCTAAAATGCAGCGCCAGCCGAACCAGAACGCGTCTGCGTAAGGGGGCGAGTCGGAGGTTTTACCCTATTTATCTAACTGTGTCTTTCGTTGAAAGGCAGCCGATTAGGGAACGAAGTCACCCTATAGCCGATTTTTTTTAGAAATAGATAAAAAAATTTGCTTTATTCTCTTGTTATTCGTTTGTTTACAACAGCTTCTACCTATTAACAAGGTTTTCACCTTGCCTGGGGCCGTGGAACCCCTCCTTCACCCTTGCTGCAGCCTTGTGCTGTGCGCGTAATCGAAATACCTGATTCATCAGGGCAGTTTCAGTTCGCACTGGTGGCACCTGCCGGCATCCGGCCCAAGCCATATCTACCCTTTATGCGTCCAGCAGGAGTCTTTCCTTAAGATTTCTCACCCTTTTTTCTGGTTCAAATAGGTGGCTACCTATCACCCGTCGCAGTAATGCGCTGGGAAGAGGCTTGCCTATATTCCTGATGCTTCTATTTCATAGTTCTCCGCGTTATGAACCTGAATGTCTCTCAGAAAAACGCCTTGCACGGCCTCGAAATGTTGCTTCGCTTGAGCAAGGTGCCGGTTACCCGAGCCACGTTACAGGAAAAGCTGTGGGAGCACCCGGATTTCCCGAGTCTGACCTCCCTGAGCGACACGCTGGATGAATTGAAAGTAGATAATGTTGCCGCGCACCTGACCCTAGACCAGTTGCCTGAAATCCCGTTGCCGGCGCTGGTCTACCTCGGCAGCGAAGGCGGTTTCTTTGCTCCCGTGCGTGCCACGGCGGCTAATGCCGTAGAATGGTGGCACCACAAGCGAGGGTGGCAAACGGAAACCCTAGCCCGCTTCAATCAGCAGTGGAACGGCGTAGCGCTGCTAATTGAGCCTACGGAACGGTCGGGGGAGGCCAACTATGAACAAAGCCGAAAAAAACAGTTGATTGAAAGCCTGCGCCTGCCCTTCGTCGCGCTTAGCTTACTGGTTTGCTTGGGCGTGTGGATAAGTGGCTTCCAGGGTGTTCCGGCCGGGACATCGCTGTATTGCTTGCTATTACTGTTAAAACTGTCGGGCCTGTCGGTCAGCAGTCTGCTGGTTTGGTACAGCTTGGATGCGGATAATCCTTTCCTGCGCAGCATCTGCCAACTAAACGCCCGCACCAGTTGCAGCAATGTGTTGACTACCTCCGCAGCCAAGCTATTTGGCTGGCTCAGTTGGGCGGAAGTCGGGCTATTTTACTTCGGCGGCGGGCTACTGGCCCTGTTACTCTTTCAAAAAAACACGGCCGTCTTGTACCCGATACTATTCGGGCTGACCGTTGTGGCGCTACCCTATACGTTTTGGTCGGTTTATTATCAACAGTACCGCGCCCGGCAGTGGTGCGTGTTGTGCCTGACGGTACAGGGCCTACTGTGGTTAGAATTTGGGGCCCTGCTATATTTCCAGCGCCGCCTGTACTGGCCGGTGGACTTCGGTTTTACCGAAATAAGCCGCTTGCTCGCAGGCTTTCTGTTGCTGCCGGCTATGTGGGTCCTGCTGAAGCCCGTCTGTAGCCAAGCCCTGCGCACCGATGACTTGCAGCGCAGTCTACAAAAAATCAAGTTCGACCCCAACTACCTAGAATCATTAGGCCGGCGGGCGCAGCCACTACCGCACATTTTCACGGGAATGCAAGTGCTCACGCTGGGAAATCCAGAAGCTTCCGATACCCTTACAGTCATCACCAATCCGACTTGTTCGCTGTGTTCACGGGCGCACCTAGAATTAGAAACGTTAATGACTGAACAGGAAGATTTGAAATGCCAGATTATCCTAGTGGCCACGAACCGACCCGGTGATGCAGGAACATTTGTGGCCCACCGGATTCTAAGTCAATCCATTGAGGGAGCGCTAACAGCCTTACACGATTGGTACACGACACCACGCGTGGAAAGCTGGCTTAAAATGATTCCACAAGGTGAAGCAACAGAAGAGGGAATGGCACAACTTGGCCTGCATCGGCAATGGTGCAAGTTAGCCGGGGTGAGTGCAACGCCCACTATATTTTTTAATGGGATTGAGATTCCGCGATACTACACAATTTCGGAGTCCAAACAATTGCTAAAATTTCTTAAAGATAGAGTTGGCCAGCTCTCTTAATTCCCTTTCACCTTTTAAACAGTTTTCATTATGAGAAACTGCTTTTATTCCGATGCCTAGTAGGCGTTGTGGTGCTGGTTCGCAAAGTACTGATACCAAGCAGTACATTTCAAGCCAGCGTTTCGCTTTGCGAAAACAGCCTTATCGGCGTTTCCAATGCGCAGGAGTCAATTTCAAACCTTAATCAAACAACACAATGAAAACTTCCCTAAAAAGCTTTTGCAACGGCAGCAACATCAGTTTGCTCTCCAGAGAAGAACAGCGTCAAGTTAAAGGTGGTCTAATAATGTGTACTACAACTTACGCTGATGATTCAGGGTCCCATTATATCTCCGGGTCCTGCGGCGGTAGCAGTGCTGCTCAGTGCCAGCAATATGCTGAGAGTTCTTATGGTGGTATGTGTGACTCAGACCCCTCTTGCATTTATACTTCTACTACGTGTCGTTAGTCCTAAAAGTATAGCACTACTTATGTAGTGCCACTTACTGTTGGTACTGACTGAACATAGCGGCATTGTACTTAGTAGAATGTTAATCCCTTGGCCGCCGATAAGTCGACCAATATTACATTTTATAAGGTTGCCAATGTGTCAATCCTTATTAAGAAAACAATACTAGCATTGTGTTTAATGCTAGTATTGTTTTCTTAATTATTGATAAATAATAGTTTATCATTATTATACTTGTGTAAGTTACGTAATTAGCGCTACGCACCGCTTGTATTTCAGCTTAAGAAAAAATCTTTACTTAAAGAAACCTTTTTTTCAGCGCATGGGGGTGGGTAGTACGTGGCATAAGATATAACTGAAGATAATTCAAACTTCCCTTGCCCATGAAGAATTACTTGATGGTTTTACTATTAATACCGAGCCTAGCTGCTGCGCAAACACCCATCCACTTCGTACTGAAGGGCCACATGGGTCCAAGTACTTACCGCGGCGCGCCTATCTACGTCTATCTGCGCAGCGGGAGAATGTTGGATTCTGCGCTAGTAGAGAAAGGGCGGTTCGAACTGAATGGCACCGTGGACGAACCCACTAAAGGATTTCTCTCTATGAAGCGGAATAGCGGGGATATGTCGGACTCCAAGGCGGTCTTTTACCTTGAACAAGGCACGCTCGTTTTCACCAGTCCCGATTCGCTCAAGCACGCGCACGTGGGCGGCACGCCGCTCACGGACGCCTGGCGGACGTTATGGACGGCAAAACAACCGATTGTTCAGCAGCTCAAGGTTCTGGAAAACGAGTCACGGGCCGCTACGCTGGCCCAGCAGCAGTCCCTGGCGTTCCAGCAAGGCCTGCGGGCCCGGCACGCGGCTACGGTGCGGGCAGGCGTCCGCTTAGATTCTGCGTTCGTCCGCGCGCACCCCACTTCGCCCATCAGCCTATATGTATTGAACAGCTTGAGCAAGGACTCCACGAATGCTGCGCTGGTGACGGCCCTGCTCCCGACCCTCTCGCCTGCGGCGTTTACCAGCCCCCGAGCCGAGGAAATTCGGACGACAATCCAGCAGAACGCGCGGGGCATTAAGTCCGAGACGGCGCTGAAGGTGGGGCAACTGGCCCCCAACTTCACCCAAGCCACACCCGATGGCCGGCCAGTATCGCTCGCGGATTACCGCGGCAAATACGTGCTGGTCGATTTCTGGGCCAGCTGGTGCGGGCCTTGCCGCCAGGAAAACCCGAACCTAACCAAAGCCTATCACAACTACAAAGACAAGAACTTCGACGTGCTCGGCGTATCGCTCGACGAGGCCAAGGACCGGGCCAAGTGGGTGAAGGCCGTTCAGGATGACCACCTGCCCTGGACGCAAGTGGCGGAGTTGAAAGGTTGGCAAAGCAAAGCGGCCACCGCATATTTCATCAAGGCCATTCCGCAGAATTTCTTGGTGGACCCCACGGGTAAAATTATCGCCATGAATTTGCGTGGTGAGGAGCTGCCGAGGGCACTGGCGCGCTTAATTAAGTAGATACAAACCTCATGTAGGGTACAGTAAATTACTAGTGGTCTTGTTCTTATTGGCCGACAAAGTCCCGTCTAGTTAATATGAATGCTTCAGTCGAGCCTAAGGGATTGCACAAGTTAACCAGCATGCCATGAGCAAATTCACGTACTATCAGCAGCTCGACATCATGGACTGCGGGCCTACTTGCTTGCGCATGGTTGCCAAGCATTATGGCCGGCACTTCACGGCGCAGTCGTTGCGGGAGCGGGCCCAGATTGGCAAAGATGGGGTGTCGCTGCTGGGCATTGCGGAGGCTGCTGAAGCTATTGGGTTTCGGTCACTGGGTGCGAAAGTGTCGTTTGAAAAGCTGGCCAAGGAAGCCCCGCTACCCTGCATTGTGCATTGGCAACAGAATCACTTCGTGGTGGTGTACGCGATTACCGGAGCGAGCAACAAGTGGTTAAACAATATCCGAGGCGGCTATAGAAGGTCCAGTGACACCGACATTCTCCGGTCTCAAGTACCCACCTTTGACTTCCCTGCCGGGGCCGAAGCTATTTTTTCAACCCGGCCAGCGCCAGAGGCCGTTAAAAGTCCGGGTACCGGCTCACGCCGAGGCACCGTTTACGTAGCCGACCCTGCCCGGGGCCTAGTTTCCTACACCGCCGAAGAGTTTTGCGAGGGATGGCTCTCCAACCGCACGGAAACGCAAAGTGAGGGCGTGGCGCTGCTTCTGGAGCCTACTCCTGCTTTTCACGAGCAAGACGACGAGCAAGCTGTCAGCTACAGTTTTGGGCGCGTGCTGGGCTACTTGGGGCAATACAAACAGTTACTGGTGCAACTGCTACTAGGCCTGGCCGTGGGAAGCGGGCTGCAACTGCTGGTACCCTTCCTGACGCAATCAGTCGTGGACATTGGCATTAACACCCAGAACGTGCCGTTTATCTACTTGGTCCTGGGTGCTCAATTGATGCTGATGGTTGGGCGGCTGATGATGGAATTCATTCAAAGCTGGCTCTTGCTACACATCAGCACCCGCGTTAACCTCAGCATCCTGTCTGATTTTCTAATCAAGTTGATGCGCCTGCCGCTCTCGTTCTTCGATACCAAGCGTTTCGGCGATATTATGCAGCGCGTCGGCGACCACCACCGCATTGAGACATTCGTAACGGGGCAGGCAGTATCCCTGCCCTTCGCACTGGCGAACATATCGATATTGAGCGTGGTAATAGCTTTATACAGCTTACCAATTTTTGGCGTGTACGTTGTCTCTAACTTGCTGTATGCAGGTTGGATAATACTGTTTCTACGCCAACGCCGCAAGCTGGACACTAAGCGCTTCGACCTGTCGGCCCAGAGTCAGAGCGCCTTGGTGCAACTTATTCAGGGGATGCAGGAAATTAAGCTGGCGGGCGCGGAGCGGCAAAGCCGCTGGGCGTGGGAACGGCTCCAGGCCCGCTTGTTCCGGTGGCAGATGAAGAGCCTGAGCCTAGGCCAGTACCAGCAAGTAGGCGCCTTTCTGATTAATGATGGCAAAAACATTCTGATTACGTTTCTGGCCGCGCAGGCCGTTATCAATGGGCAGTTGACGCTGGGGGCCATGCTGGCCATGCAGCAGCTCATTGGCCAGCTCAATGGCCCCGTAAACCAATTAGTGGGGTTATCCCAAAGCTTGCAGGATGCCAAAATAAGCCTGGAGCGACTTAACGAGATTCATACCCTCGCAGATGAAGAGCCAGCTGGACACCCTACTATTCAGAAACTGCCCGCTGGTGGTCTGGAAGTGCACCAACTCTCGTTTCGCTACCCCGGCGCTGGCAACGAACCGGTTCTGAGCGCGGTAGATTTACAAATTCCAGCAGGCAAGACAACAGCAATTGTGGGTATGAGCGGCAGTGGCAAGACTACCTTGCTCAAGCTACTGCTCAAGTTTTATGACCCCAGCCAGGGCGAAATTCGGCTGGGCGAGGCGGCGCTCCGTAATATTAGCCATGCTGCGTGGCGGGCACAGTGCGGGGTAGTAATGCAGGAAGGGTTCGTATTTTCCGATACCATTGCCCGCAACATCGCCGTGGGTGCTGAGCGCATCGATGCCCAAAAGCTCGAGCATGCCGTGCGAGTAGCCAACCTGCGCGAGTTTGTGGACGGGCTGCCGTTGGGGCTGCATACGAAAATTGGAACTGAAGGAACCGGCATCAGCCAGGGCCAGAGACAGCGCATTCTCATTGCCCGGACCGTTTACAAAGACCCGCAATTCATTTTCTTCGACGAGGCAACCAATGCGCTGGACGCCACCAACGAGGCTATTATCATGAAGAACCTAGACGAGTTCTTTCGCGGCCGAACCGTCATTATCGTTGCTCACCGGCTCAGCACGGTTTGTCACGCCGACCAGATTGTGGTGCTTGATAAAGGAACGTTGATTGAGGGCGGCACGCACGCCGAGTTGGTGGCCCAACGGGGCGCTTACTGGCAACTGGTGAAAAATCAACTTGAACTGGGCTCCTAAAATCAGCCTAGCTCAATGCTAGCACTATTTCTTATGAATCAGAGCACTACATTTGTTGAACTGCGGTCAGAAGAGGTGCAAGAGCTGCTAGCTCGCCCTCCGCGGTGGCTACTGCGCTGGGGAATCACCGTAGTATTTCTGATTCTGCTCTCGGTATTTGCTGGCGCCTGGGTTATTCATTACCCTGACCTAGTAAGAGCTTCCTTTAAGCTCACCACTGCCAACGCGCCAAAAGCGGTGCTGGCCCGCACTGACGGTAAAATTGTCCGTTTATTTGTGCAAGAAGGCCAACTGGTGCCACCTGGCGCCACACTGGCGTATTTGGAGAGCACTGCCCGCCACGACGAGGTAATACATTTGGCGCGGGAGTTAAAAGCAGCTTGGGCGGTCTGTCGGCGGGGCAATTTGGAAGGGTTACGGCAAATCAATCTGTCGGCTTATCATCAACTCGGCGAGTTGCAAAACGATTATCAGACTTTTGAGCAGCGGCATATACAACTGCGCGCTTATCTAGCAGATGGTTTCTACAGCAAGAAGCGAAAGCTGTTGCAACTGGAGCTGATTGACTTACAGACATTAGCGCAACAACAACGACAGCAACGAGTGCTACAGGCTCGGGATGCCACGCTGGCGCAAGAAGACTATGAGACGCAACGGCAACTGGCCGAGCAAAAGGTAATTCCTGAACTGGAATTTAAGCGCGAGGAAAGCAAGAATATCGCGCGACAACTGGCTTACCAGCAAACCGCTTCAGTCTTAGTTAATAATGTGACTGCCCAGCGCGCCAAACAGAAAGAAATACTGGAATTAGACAAACAGGTAGCGGAAGAACGCGACCAGTTTTTACAGGCGTTAAATACCTTGCAAAGTGCTGTCAACTCTTGGCAAGCCAGGTACGTGTTATCGGCTCCCGTAAGTGGCCGGGTATTCTTTCCCGGCATAATTCAGGAAAACCAAGTCGTCGCGACCAGCCAAGAGCTATTTTATGTTGCTCCGCCGAGTGCAACTTATATCGGAGAATTGCGAGTACCGCAGCAGAATGCGGGCAAGGTGCAGGTCGGGCAGGATGTGTTGGTAAAGTTTGCCGGCTTTCCCTATCAGGAATATGGTGCAATACGAGGCCAGATTACGGCCATTGCTAACATTTCGTTCAAGGACAGCATCTTTCTAGCGCGGGTGGCATTGCCAGCAGGCTTGAAAACCACTTATGGCAAGTCGCTGGCTTATAGAACTGGTATGACGGCCTCAGCAGATATTATCACCGCCGATAATCGCTTGTTAGAAAAGCTATTTTATCAACTTCGTAAAGTAACCGAAGGGCAGTGATGAGCTAAGTTGTGCAACCTAGCTCACGGGATAAGCGTGGCGGGTAAAGAGCGTGAGCGCCTGGGGGTCGATGTTGTTCTCTTGGCAAATTTTGGCAGCCAGCGTTACCTGGCACTGTGCGAGGCCGGCGCCGTTTTCCGCCAACTCGGTTGCGACGTCCCACCCCTGCTCAGGATGAACGACCAACTCGCAACGGGTCGGGGCCTGCTTCACGTCGTCGTATAGGTGGAATGGCAGTGCATGCGTGACGCCGGCCAGCGTAACTAAGTTTGTTCCCAGGAAAGGAAAGCAGATGGTAGGGAAAGGTAGATTTAAGGGAGGCACACCAGCCAGCCCTGACGCAGAAAACGCTCGCGCAGCTCGTCGGCCGACGTGTCCTCCCCGATGAATTGCAGCCACTCGGCCACGGTGGTCAGGTCCGGGGCTTCGGCCAGAAAGGGTGTTGTTAAACAAATAGAGTAAAACCTCCGACTCGGCACGCTAGGCCGGTGCGTTCAGGCCCGGCTGGCGCTGCAGTTTGGCCAGGTAGTTTTTCAGGGAGAGGTACTTGCCGTACTTCAGGTGCACGTCCACGATGGTGGCCAGCGGCACGCCCAGCGCGTGCAGGTGCAGGATGCGTTCGCGGTCGGCGTCGTACATCGACGGCTGCACCACGCCCTTGGGTTTGCCCAGCACGATGCCCTGCTCGCGCCGCACCCGCAGCCCTTCCTTCGTGCGCTCGGACACGAAGTCCCGCTCCAGCTCGGCCAGCATGGCGAAAATGGTGAGCAGGATTTTGTGGGTCATGTCGCGGTGGTTCTGCGGGTCCAGGTCCAGGCCCTGCTTGACCAGAATCAGCCGGCAGCGCTTGTGGTGAATCAGCTCCTCAATCAGCGCCAGCACTTCGCGCAGCGAGCGACCCAGCCGCGAGAGCTCGGACACAATCACGGTGTCGCCGGCGGCGACCTTGGCCAGTAGCTCGGGGAGGCGGCGCTGCCCGGCGGTCCGGCGCGAGGACATCTCGACCTCAATCCACTCGTCCAGGGTCCAGCGGTGCTCGACCAGGTAGCGGGCGATGAGGCTCTTTTGGCTCTCGGCCGATTGGGCGCTGGTCGAGACGCGGACGTAGCCAAAAATCATGGGCAAAACGGGGTGGTTAGCGATAAGGTAAAAGGTCCTCGTAAAGGTACCGGTTTTCGATACCTTTACACGCACGTTAACCCTATCAAACGACGGTAGGGATAACGGTCGTTTACACCATCGCATTTTGGGCACCTTATGGCCACGCACCTGCGGATTCACATGGGCAAGGAGCGTGAGCTATACGAGCAGCCCCCGCTGGTGCCGGCGACCGAGCAGGCGCGGGTATTTGCCGTGCCGGCATGGGCCGATGTTCACCTGGCCCGGATGCTGGCGCCGGCTAACCGCGTCGGGTTTCTGTTGCAACTGGGCTACTTCCAGATCAGCCAGCGCTTCTACGTGGCCACGCGCTACCACGCGGCCGATGTGGCCTTCGTGGCGCGGCAGTTGGGCGTGGCCCCGGCCGAGTTCGCGCCCGCCCGCTACGCCGATGCCCGGTACTACGCCCATCAGCAGCTCTTGTGCGAGCAGTTGGGTATTGCGCGTTTCGACGCGGCCGCCACGGAGCGTTTGTACCAGGAGGCCGTGCGCCTGAGCAGCCAGCACCTCAAGCCGTCAACTGTCTTCGACTACCTGGTGCTGTTTCTGCACGAGCACCGGCTGGAGCTGCCCACCTACAACACGCTGGCCGACCTCATCACGCGGGCCCTGCTCGCGTTTGAGAAACGGCTGCTCCACCGCTTGCAGCAGCACCTGCAGCCCGGCGAGCAGCGCTTGCTGGACCGGCTGCTGGCCGCCGACGACCCCGACGCCCGCGAGGCGGATGCGGACCGCCGCTACCCGCTCACCTTTCTCAAGCGCATCCGCCAGGGCCTGCGGGCCGGGGAAATCCGCGAACGGGTCACCCATTTCGCCTCCCTGCGGCAGCTCTTTGAGCAGCTGCAGCCGCTCTGGCAGCGGTTGCGCCTCTCCGACCAGGCCATCACCTACTACGCCGAGTACGTGCTGCGGGCCCAAGCCGCGCAACTCTACCGCCGCGATGAGCGGCGCTACCTCTACCTGCTCAGCTTCGTGGTGCACCAGTACTACGAGCTGGGTGATGCCCTGGTCGATACGCTGCTGCAAACCATGACCAGCGCCGCCAATCAGTGCCGCGAGCAGGTCAAGGAGACGCTTTACCAGCAACGCACCGCCACCCAGCAGCTGACCAGCCAGGTCACCGGCCGCGGCTACCGGCACCTGCAAGCCCTGACCCAGATTCGCGCCCTGGTCGACGCGCCCGACGTGCCGGCCGAGCAAAAGCTCCAGCGCATCGACGCGCTGCTGCAGCGCCACCAGGTCACGGCCGCGCAACTCAGCGAAGACCACCAGCAGCTGGAGCAATTGCGCCAGGCCACCGAGCAGCAGGCCGGAGAGGCGCTGTTTCACGAGGCGCTGGCCGCCGCCTCGTTGCGCCTGCAGACTAAGCTCGGGACCCTGGTCAAAGCGCTGGTCGTGGACGAAGCAACCACCCGCGCCGACCTGTGGCGGGCGGTGCAGTACTACCAGCAGCACGACGGGCACCTGGGCGCGCAGGTGCCGCTGGACTTTCTCTCGCTCACGCAACGGGCCTACGTCCTCGATGCGCAGGGCCGGCTGCGCCCATCGCTCTACAAAGCGCTGCTGTTTCTGGAGATGGCCAAGGCCGTCAAGTCTGGCCAGCTCAACTTCACCTGCTGCTACCAGTACCGGGCCTTCGAGCACTACCTGCTGCCGGCCGCGCAGTGGGCCAAGCAGCGCGAAGCCCTGCTGGAACAGGCCGGGCTAAGTGCCTGGCGCGACTTTGCCGCGGTGCAAACCACGCTTCAGGCGCAGCTGCAGGCCCAGTTTACCGCCACGAACGCCCACCTGAGCGGGGCCGACAACCCGCACGCGCACCGCACCCCGGCCGGGCGCTACCGTCTCACCACGCCCCGGTTGCCGGCCGAGCAGCCCCGCCTGCCCGCCCACCTGTTTCCCCGCCACCGGGTGGTGCCCTTGCGCGAGGTGCTCACCAGCGTGGCCCGGCTCACCCAATTTGACACGGCTTTTGGCTCGTTGCCCAGCAAGCACGCCCGCACGCCGCCACCCTTATCGCAGCTGCTGGCCGCTCTGGTCGGACTCGGCTGCAACTTGGGCCTGCGCCGCTTGGCCCAGGTTGCGCCGCAGGTGGACGAAGCGGCCCTGCAGCGCCTGGCCAGCACCCATTTCTCGCTCGACAACCTGCGCCAGGCCAACGAGCTGATTCTAAACTTTACGCGCCAGCTGCGCCTGCGCGAGACCTTTCGGCTCTCGCCCGATGTGCTGCATAGCAGCAGCGACGGGCAGAAATACGACCTGGCCGTGGACTCGCTCGGCGGCAGCGCTTCCTTCAAATACTTCGGCAACCGCCGCGGCCTGACGGCCTACTCCTACGTGGACGAAACGCTGCTTGTCTTCGACTCGACCGTGTTCAGCGCTGCCGACCGCGAGGCCACGCACCTGCTGGAAGGGCTGTTGCGCCACGCCGTGCGGCCCACCGACGTGCACAGCACGGACACGCACGGCTACACGGAAGTCATTTTCGCCGTGACCCGCATGCTGGGCATCGCCTACGAGCCGCGCATCCGCCAGCTCACCAACCAGCAGCTCTACAGCTGGGAGCCCGTGGCCGCCCACCGCCAGCTGGGGCAGACGCTGCTGCCCGACGCGCGCCTCGACCCCGAACGCATCGCCCGGCACTGGGACGAGGTCCTGCGCCTGGTCGTCACCCTGAAGCTGCGTCACAGCGAGGCCTCGCGTCTGTTCGGCCGCCTCAACTCCTACGCCCGCCAGCACCCGCTTTACCGGGCCCTGAAAGAGCTGGGCCGGCTGGTTAAAACCGAGTTTCTGCTGCGCTACGTAGACCAGGTCGAACTGCGCCAGCGCATCCAGAAGCAACTCAACAAGGGCGAAAGCGCCCACCGCCTGGCCCACGCCGTCTGGCACGGGCGCAACCAGGAGTTTCACGCCGCCACCCGCTCCGAGCAGCTGGTGGCCGAGACCTGCAAGCGCCTACTGATGAACGCCATCATCTGCTGGAATTACCTGCACCTCTCCCAGCACCTGGCCCGGCTGCCGCCCGAGCAGCAGGCCGCCACCCTGGCCACGCTCTCGCCCTTCGCCGTGCTCTCCTACCGCCACCTGAACCTGCACGGCGAGTACGACTTCTCCGACCACCCCCTGCCGGCCGAAGCCCCATTTGACATGGACTTGATTGCCGCCTGGCAGCCGCCGAGCAAACCCGCGTAACCGGTCGAGTCGGAGGTTTTACCCTATTTGTTTAACAACACCCAATAAAGCAGCCGGCATATCCTTCCATTTCTAACAGGGTATCAATGGTGGCCAATAGGACACATCCCAGTTCCTGCCACCAGCGCAGGGGCGGCAAAGCGGCGGACGCAAGGGGCCTGGGCGAACGAGGCCGACGCAAGGCGGGCCGGTGGCGCCCGGCACGGAGAGTGACTGGCATGCGAGGAAACGTTAATGCTAACCGTTGGCTGGATTGCGGCGGTAACTACCGCGCCGGGGTGGCTTGCAAGCGCCGCACTACCGCGATGCCCGCCGGCGAAACGACCCCCGCCAGCAGGTCTGCCAACAGAAGCAGCGGCTGCACCTCGGTTTCAAATCCCACGGTGCTCAAGCGCTGATACCAGTGTTCCGCCTGAAGCTCGACATCCGCGTGGGCCTGGTAGAGGTCTTGCAGCACGCCCCAGAGCAGGTTGTTGCGCAGGTGTTCGAGCGGAAAGGCGGTGTGCTCCTGCCAGCGCTGCCAGGCCACGGGGAAGTGGGCCTCCAGCTGCTGAAAAAACGCGGCGTAGCTCGTCCGCAGTGCACTGCCCGCCCAGCCACAGAGCGCAAACAGCTCCTCTACCGCATTGCGACTGGATTCTTTGTGCCGGTGTAAGGCCTGGTATAGCAGGCCCGCCAGCGCATCCACCACGGCGCTCACCAGGAGTGCCTTGGCGGGGAACCACCGGTGCACAGTTTCGGGGGGTAGATAGAGGGAGTCCGCCAGGTCATCCAGCGAAACCGAGGTGAGGCCCTGCTGTAAGTACAGCGCCTGCGCCGCGGCAACAATGCGCGCCCGCTCATCGGTGGCCGATGGCTCCGCAAATCCGGACAGCGTATTCATAGTGGCGGGCATAGTGAAAGAATAACGAGCTGATGCGCAGCCGGGAATCGGCTGCGCATGGCTGGCCCTGCGGCGGACCGGTGCTGGAACTAATTGTTGCCCGCCTGGCGGGTCCAGGTTTCCTTGTGGGCCGTCATGCCCATGGCCTTCACGCGCATCTCCAGGGTTTTGGGCCCCGTCAGGCTCAGGGTCGTTTTGTAGTCCTTGCCCGATTTGGGGTCGAGCACCACGCCGCTCAGCTCATCACCATCGGGCTTCAGGTCCTTCAGCAGGTAGGTATTGAGCAGGGCTTTCTTCTTGGGGTCGCTGGCGGACTTGCGGAAAGCCACGTAGCGGCCCACGTAGGCATTGCCCTGCCGGCTTATTTCAATGACCACGTCCTGGTCCTCCATGAGCCAGGAACCAACGAAGGAGGGGGCCGGCGGTACCGCAACGGCCGGCGCAGAAACGGCGGCCGGGGCAGCCGCTAAAAAAAAGCTGAGAAACCAAACGATAAGGGTCATACCGGGAAATAGTGAGGGGTGAAACCAGGCAGGCTCCCCGGCCGGGGACCTGTTCTGCTGGCAAAGGACTTAACCGGTGCCCCCAGCCGCCGACATAATCTGCGCGAACGTTCCGAATTCGCCATTGAACCCGCCATAACGGGCATTGAGCTTGTGGGACTGGTGCCAGCCAGTGGGGGCGGTACCAACCGGCCGGGCCCATCCCAGGCTTGGGACGCGGGCCGGCGGGGCCGGCGATGAGGCTGCCCCCTCGATACCGACGCCGACGGCGTAGCCGACTACCAGGACAAGTGCCCCGACGTGAAGGGCCTGACCGCCCTGCAAGGCTGCCCCGATGCCGACGCCGACGGCGTGGCCGACAACGACGACCGCTGCCCCAACACCCCGGCCGGCGTGCGCGTGGACGCCACCGGCTGCCCGCTCGATGCCGACGGCGACAAAGTGCCCGACTACCTTGACAAGTGCCCCAACACCCCGGCCGGCGTGCAAGTAGATGCCACCGGCTGCCCGCTCGACCGCGATGGCGACGGCGTGCCCGACTACCAGGACCGCTGCCCCGGCCGCCCCGGCCCCGCCAGCAACAAAGGGTGCCCCGAGATTAAGGTGGAGCAGAAGAAAATCCTCAACGAGGCCACCAAGTACATCAACTTCGACTACAACAAGTCGACCCTGAAGCCTTCCTCCTACCCGCGCCTCGACCAGATGGTGGCCATTCTCAACGAGTACACCGATTACAGCCTCAGCATTGCCGGCCACACCGACAGCAAGGGCGACGACAACTACAACCTGAAGCTGAGCTACGAGCGCGCCGCCGCCCGGGCTTACATGCTCAGCAAAGGCATCCCCGCCGACCGCATCGAGGCCCGCGGCTACGGCGAAAGCAAGCCCATTGCCGACAACGCCACGGCCGCTGGCCAGGCCCTGAACCGCCGCGTTGATTTCGACGCCTACCTGACCGGTGAAGCCAACTCGGCCGAAGTGAAGTACGGCCCGGCGCCCACGGTAGCCCAACTGCTGCAGCAGGCCAAAACCTCGCCGGCCAAAGCGACCCCGGCCAAGAAGGCCCCGGCCAAGGAAAAGCCGGCCGCTAAAAAAGCCCCGGTCCGGCGCTAAGCGCCAGCGCAATTACCAGCGCCTTTTAAGCCCCGCCTGCCCTGCCAACCCTGGCGCGCCGGTGGGGCTTTTGCGTTTCGCTCTTTCGGGGTGGTTGCCGGGCTACGCGCCGCACTAGGCGGACCTGCGGCGGCCACTTTCTGGCGCTTTGCCCCAGCGGGCCCGATGATTTCCCGCTTTAAAGCCGGAATGATTCGCTGCCCATAATGGCACGTTCAAAACCCTTCTGCGCCCATTCGCTCACTTTCTGCGTGCCGGACTGCGGGGCCCATGGTTGCTTTGTAAATCCCGACTCCGCGAACACATCCGGGCGGTGACGTTTGACGGGGCACGGGTCACTTGGTTACTCCCCGGCTGGACTGTTCCGCGCTCAAGGGCCGCCGAAGCATTTCGTGTTTGCTGTTTAACCAACGGCCAGACGGCGTCTTGTGGTGGACAAGCCCCTCCCCTGCCGGATGGCGGAACTCCTAATTACTTACCCAACTGCATTGTGATTTTTCAAGCCCTGTTAACGTTGCCAGGTACCATCCGGGGGGTATTGCTGTTGCCCGCGCTCTGGCTGACTGCTCTCGGGGCGACGGCCCAAAGCCCGGCATCCATCAGCCTGCCAGCGGGCATACCGCTCAAGCGCATTGGCTACGCCCCCTTGCCGGGAGTGGGCCGCCACCTGCTGCTGACCGTGGGCCAGCCCGGTGGGCACCCCCGCTGCACCCCACTCCTGGTGCAGGTGTATGATTCCACCCTGCACCTGCTGGGCCAGCACTCCGCCCAGCTGCGCGGTAAATGCACCTTAATCGAAACCAACCCAATCAAGGGCCAGTACTCGGCCGCGTTTCAGTTTCGGCAGCACAACACCTGGGCTGACAGTACCTTTTTACTGGCCTTTGATGCCGGTGGGCGGCCAACGGGCGTGCTGGCCAGTCGGCAGCACATCACTGGCCGCAACCGGGCCACCCCGCTGAACCTGCCCACGGCCGACCTGCTGGTGAAAAGCGCCGGGAGCACCCGGCGCCAGTTCACCGTGCAGAGCCTGCGGCCCAGCCTGCAACCGTGCTGGGAGCAGTCGTTCGTCGCGCCAAGGGGGGCCGCCCGCCTCAACGCCTATGCCGCCGACTCGACGCACCTCTGGCTGCTGCTGACCGAGCACGCCAACAGCCGCCGCAACAACCCGGTGGCCGTCTGCCTGGACCTGGCAACGGGCCGCCAGCTGAGCCGCACGCCGCTAACCACCGGCTCCGGCCTGCGGGAAGTTTCCACCTGCACCATCGGCCCGAACCATAGCCTTTCCATCGTGGGGCATGCTTTCGCCGGCACCCGGCCCAAAAACTCGCGGATGGGCGAGCTGTTCCTGCTGCGGCTCCAGCCCGACGGCCGCGTGCTGACGGACCACCAGGTAGCCGTCGACCAGCTGCCGGCCCGGCATAAGGTGATATGGCGCCAGGTAGCCAACTCGCCCAACGGGGGCCTGCGGGTAATCGGCGAAACCTATACCCGGACTTCTTTTGGCGGGATGGTGGCATTTTACGCGGTAAGCTGGGCCGCCACCTTCACGTACGCCGCGCAGCAGGAAGTGACCCTGCGCCCGCGCGACTTGCTGCTGCTCGATTTCAACTCGGCAGGCCAGCTCCAGCAGCGTCAGCTGGTCGCCCTGCCTAAGGGCGGGTCCTTCTACAAGGGCCGCTACCTCGCGGCCCGGCGCCTGGCGCGGGAAGCCGCCGAACGCGGCCGGTTCCGCTACCGGGCCACGGCGCCGGGCAACGTAACCCTGCTGCGCACCAAGCAGGGTCTGCTGGCAGTGCGGGCCAACGGCCAGGCCGCCGTACCGCTTCGGGCACAGGCCGACCACTGCGTCCAGGACATCGTCGGCACCTCGGGCCACCAAGTGCTGGTAACGGAGTTCAACAAAAAGAAGAAGCAGTTCTCGCTTCTGCAGGTGCCTTTCAACTAGGTAAGGGGACAACTTGGGCGCGGCCTCGCCCCTGTTGCACTGGCCCCGGTCACCTAGCCGACCGCCGTTGCTCTCCTGCTCCCAGCCCAACTGCCGCCAGCCAGGCTTCGTTAGCCCCTTGACTCACCATTGTTTAGTATGGCTTCTTTTAAACAAAAAATCCTCCAGCTGCTCTACCCACTCATCATGCGCCTGTCGAAATCGGGCAGCAAGGGCAAAGTATTGAAAAAAACGGGGCAGGCACCCGCGCCGGTGTCTTTCTATGAGCTGGCCAGCCAGCTCAGCAATGGCCAGGAACTGCCGTTTGCCCAACTAAAAGGCAAGAAAGTGCTGCTGGTGAACACCGCTTCCAACTGCGGCTACACCAACCAGTATGCGGAGCTTCAGCAGCTAGCCGAGCGTTTCCCCGACCAGCTGCTGGTGCTGGGCTTTCCGGCCAACGACTTTGCCGAGCAGGAAAAGGACGACGACCACACCATCAGCCAGTTCTGCCAGGTCAATTTCGGCGTTTCGTTTCCGCTCATGAAGAAGAGCGTGGTCGTGAAGCAGGCCGCGCAAAACCCCGTGTATCAATGGCTCACCAATGCCCGCCAGAACGGCTGGAACGAGCAAGCCCCGGATTGGAATTTCTCAAAATACCTCATCAGCGAGGACGGGCAGCTAACCCACTACTTCGGCCCGGCCGTGTCGCCGCTGAGCGAAGACATAACTGCTGGCATCACTACGCAACGTCGCTACTGAAATCGCCCGGCTATTGACTAGCAGTGCGTAACTCCTACTTCTTAAACGCTGGCGAGCGGTGGAGGCGAAAGCATGCATTGGCGAATGCTTATGCAGGCGCCAGTGGCTGTTCTGGAGGCAACTGCCCGAAAGAAAAAGCCTGGCCCAGGGCCAGGCTTTTTCTTTACCAAGGAAATGTGATGTCCCGGTGGTATTTATACCCCTGCCCACGGTTCACATCCATGTCAGAAAAACTACCAGGTGTCAAACCACTGTCCGTACCATTCCTGTAGTCAGCACTTTATGCGGCTTCCCTACTTATTCATTGCCCTGTTGCTGGTTACCTGCCCCATGCTGATGCAGGCCCAGACGCCCGCCGCCCGGCCCCGAATAGGGCTTACGCTGGGCGGCGGCGGGGCGCGGGGGCTGGCCCACATCGGGCTGCTCAAGGCGCTGGACTCGGCCCAGGTGCGGGTCGATTACGTGTCGGGCACCAGCATGGGGGCCGTGGTGGGCGCGCTCTACGCCGAGGGCTACACCGGGGCCGAGATTGAGCGCATCGCGCAGGCCATCGACTGGAACGCGATGCTCAGCAACGCGACCCCGCTCGCGGCGCTCCCGCTGGCCGAGCGCGACGAGTCGGGCCGCTACATCGCCGAATTGCCGCTGACCAGGAAGGGCTTGCAGCTGCCGGGCGGGCTGCTGGAATCGCAGGAGCTGTGGCTGAAGCTGATCGAGCTGTACTTCCCGTTTTACCGCACCAAGAACTTCGACGACTTCGAACGCAAGTTTCGCTGCGTGGCCACCGACGTGGTGGCCGGCCAGCCGGTGGTGCTGCGGCAGGGCGAAATAGCCTCCGCCGTGCGCGCCAGCATGGCCATTCCGTCGGTTTTTTCGCCGGTCGAGTACCAGGGGCGCCGCCTGGTGGACGGGGGCGTGGTGCGCAATTTTCCGGTGTCGGAGGCGCAGGCAATGGGCGCCACCTACGTCATTGGCAGCAGCGTATCGGGCGAGGCCAACACGCAGGCCAGCCTGCGCAACGCGCTGGACATTCTGCTGCAAATCGCATTTTTCAAGGACAACGACGATTTCAAGCAGCAAAAGGCCCGCTGCAACCTCTACGTCGACTACCCGCTCGACGGCTTCGGGGTGGGTAGCTTCTCGTCGGGGCCCGCCATCATCGCCAGAGGCTTGGCAAGGGGCCGCGCCCTCTACCCGCGCCTGCGCGCCCTGCAGGACTCGCTCGATGCCAAGTATGGGCCGGTAGCGCCCCTGGCCCGCGCCCCGCGTGCCGACTCGGTGTACCTGACCGGGGTGGAGATGAAGGGCGTGGAGCCGCGCTACGTGCCGCGCCTGCTGCAACTGATGCGTTTCCAGGACCACCGCTATTACACGGCCCCGCAGCTGTCGGCGGCCATCCGGCAGGCTTTCAGCACCCGCTACTTCCGCCGCATCACCTACGTACTGCAGCCCACGGCCGGCACGGCCGATGCCGCCACCATTGTCTTCGAGGTAGACCCCGCGCCCCTCACGCTCGTGGGGCTGGGCCTGCACTACAACACGGCCACGGGCATCGGCCTGATTGCCAGCATTTCCTCGAAGGACTTGCTGCTACCGGGCTCTACTTCACAGTTGAAATTTAACCTCGGGGAAAACCCGCGTGCCCGGTTGGTGCACACGCAACTGCTATCGCACGACCTGAAGTGGAGCGGGCGCTTGTTTGTGCAGGGCGAGCAGGTGAGCATCACGACCTACGCCCCGGATTTTACCAAAGCCGGCCTCTACACGCAAGGCTTCGTCAACGCCGATGCGCGGGTAACCCGCAGTCTCGGGCTTAGCCGCGCCCTCGGCGTGGGCACCAGCTACGAGTACCTGGTTTACCACCCCGAAATTACCTCCCGCCTCCAGCCCGATGGCCGCATCAGGCAGGTGAACACCTACGCCTACTACGAGGCCAACACGCTCAATACGATGGTGTACCCCACGCGGGGCCGGCGCGTGTACGCCGAGGCAGGCTACGTGTACGCCCAGCGGCCCAGCGGGGCCGGCGTGAGCGACAGCACCGTGGTGCTGGGGATACACTTCCAATTCACCCCTTACACGCACACGCGCTTCTCGTTTGCGCAGTACCTGCCCCTGACCAAAACCGCTACGCTGCTGCTGCAAGCCCAGGCCGGCCTCAATTTCAACTACAAGCAAGCCGTTTTCAATGATTTTGTGGTGGGGGGCCTCAACAGCGTGGTGCGCAACCAGGTCACTTTTGCGGGCGTGCCCGAAGCCGCCCTGCTGACGGGCAGCGCCGCCACGGCGCTGGTGGGCTACCAGTTTGCCCTCACCCCGAGCCTGTTTGCCACGGCCAAGGCCAACGTGCTCTACCACGATTTCATCACGGGCAACGTGCGCCTGCAAGCTGCCAAGGCTAACTACGGCGGCTCGCTCACCCTGGGCCTGAAGACAATTGTCGGCCCCATCGATGCCAGCATTATGTATTCGGACTTGTCAAAAAGCTTTCTCACCTACTTCAACATTGGCTTGCCGTTCGGGTACCGGTAGGGACCAAAAAGTGTTTCCCACCTGCTCCATGACGTGCCGCTAAGGATGGAGCCGTGTATACTTGCGCCATGACTCAGTACTATTATCCGCCCGAAATTGCGGCGGCACTATCGGCC
Organism: Hymenobacter monticola; assembly: GCF_022811645.1. Taxonomy (NCBI): domain Bacteria; kingdom Pseudomonadati; phylum Bacteroidota; class Cytophagia; order Cytophagales; family Hymenobacteraceae; genus Hymenobacter; species Hymenobacter monticola. The sequence goes on from NZ_CP094535.1 coordinate 174,715, forward strand.
CGCTGGCCCGCGCAGGGCTTGCCGCTGCCGGCCCCGCCGCTGCTCACGCAGCTGGTGATGGTGGCCTACCAAGCCAGCCTGCTGCAGGAAGAGGGGCGCCCGGTGAGTTGCTACCTGCTCTATGCCTCGCCCGAAGAAGTAGCCACTTTTCCGGTCGCGCAGCAGCACCACCTGGTGTTTGCCCAGCCGCGCCCGTGCAACGAACAGGAACTGCGGCGCCTGAGTCCCACGGTGCAGCGCGGCAACAGCGCGCTGGCCGTCTACCACGCCGCGGATGATACCCTTCAGATTTGGGGAGTCGTTTTCCTGGGTGCCAGTGGTGACTACGTGCTGGCCAATGCCCTCGATACCGACCACCTGCAGCCCAGCGCCTTGCTGCTGCACGTGCGGGCCCCGGGAGCCCTAACTTTTTACTGCGGCCGCAACCGGGTGCTCACGCTGCTGCAAGGCCGCATCGAGGGCCACGGCTTTCTGCAGTTTCCGGCCGCCTGGGCCCAGGGGCATTTCAACGCGGGCGAGGACGAGCAAATCGAAGTCCCCGCCGAAGCCGTTGAGGTGATGCTCGGCGTCGGGATGCAGCTGCTGCGCCGCAGCATCGGCCGGGTGCGCAACGATGGCCACGGCGGCATGCTGGTGCTCGTGCCCAATGACGGAATCCCCGACCTGCTAGGCCCCCAAGGCTTGCTGCGCCCCAAGTACCGCGTGGAGCCGGACACGCATCATTTTGTTTCCTTTTTGGAAGCCATCATCAAACGCCTGACCGAGCTGAATACCGTGAGCTGGCGCTTCTACCAGCAATCCGCTGATGCGAAGCTGCGCACTTTAAGCCACCAGATGGATTGGTTCACCGAGCTGCTGGCCGACCTGATGGCCGTCGACGGCGCCCTGGTCATCAGCCAGCATTTCGACGTGATGGGCTTCGGCGTAGAGATTCACGCCCCCCTGGTAACGGCGGACCACGTCTTCCGCGCCCTCGACGTGGAAGCTCATTCCCTGCAAGCAGTGCCCATCGACAGCGGCGGCACCCGCCACCGCGCCGCCTACCGGCTATGCGCCGCCGACGCCCGGTGCCTGGTGGTGGTGGTGTCTCAGGACGGGGCCATCAAGTTTGTGCGCCAGTTGGCGGGCAAAGTCGTTTTCTGGGACCAATTGGCGCTTTAAATCTCCGGTGCTTTGCGAGGGGCGCGGTTTGGTACCCGCGGAAGGCATTAGAGATTTCTGTGAATCAAATAATTGGGCGATACCGGGTATTGCGCACATATATCAATTAGCCCACTATGTCGATTCAATCCCGTAGCTTAATTTCCTCTCGTTTGTCACTTAGTATAATCTGGCAAAAACGGAGTCTCTATTTACGGCAGGATAGTTCAAGTTGATTAGAAAAGAAGGCGCATATGATACTAGGAAACCTATCAATGTTAAGCTTTTCCGTTTTAGGCAGCGAAATTCGGGTCCATTTTACTGGACCGTTTTAAGTTATGAAAGGTGCGCCTTGTTGAGCGCCTCTCTCCTACCCTACAATCCAGCTAACAAGCCCCTTATTGGCGGCTCAAAAAGTGGGCTCTGAAAGATTTCAGCCTCGCAATTTGTGAGCTATGGTTTCTGAGCCACGTGTCACAGAGCGGTTATACTCGCCTCAACTACCGAAAGCAATTATTTGCATTACCAAATTCGACACTTAAACCGCACTTTCAACATGACCACGCCTGTTGATATAACCACTTGTATGATGGTATAGCAACGGTCCTAACTCGCAGTCGT